>NZ_RZRT01000059.1:0-31118 GCF_003998295.1 Mesorhizobium sp. M7A.F.Ca.US.011.01.1.1 | reverse complement strand
GGGTAGGGGTGGGGGTATCCGTAGGGCGCAAGCCTTTGCCCACATGCGATTGCCTGCGCCACTCGCCGTCAGTTTCCAGCCGCGGCAATCAGCCTTTGCGCCAGACCGAGCGTCAGGGCGTCGAAATGCGAGATGACCGCCGAAGGTTCGAATTCGCGGACATGGCGGTCGGTGTAGCCGAAATCGACCGCCACCACCGGGATGCCGGCGGCTTTTGCCGTGTCGATGTCGGTTTGCGAATCGCCGACCATCAGCGCGCGGTGCGGGTCGCCGCCGGCCAGCTTGATGGTCTCGATCAGATGGCGCGGGTCGGGCTTGCGGAAGGCGAACGTGTCCTGGCCGGCGATGGCCGCGAAATGTTTGGTCAGGCCGAGCGCCTCGATCAGCGCCAGCGAGTTGGCTTCGTATTTGTTGGTGCAGATGGCGAGGATATAGCCGGCCTTCTCGAAGCGCGCGATCGCCTCGACGACACCGGGATAGGGGCGCGATTTGCCGGGGATGTTGAGCGTGTAGTGGTCGAGGAAAAGTTTCAGCAGCCGGTCGTGCTCCTCGACGGCAAGCGATCGCTGATGGGCGGCGTGCGCCCGCTCGATCATCACCCGGCCACCGTGGCCGACAAAACGCCTGAAGCCGGCTTCGTCGACCGCCGCGATCTCGCTGGCGGCCAGGCTGTGGTTCAGGCTGTCGAGCAGGTCCGGCGCTGTGTCGATCAGCGTACCGTCGAGGTCGAACACGATGATCGGTCGGGTCATGGTCTGTCCTGGGCAGGTGTGCAATGGGCAGGCGATAGCGGCTGCGGCGCGTCAAGGCAAGCGCGGGGCCAGTTCGTTCAGGCAGGGCCTGCCCATCAGGCCGGGCATTCGCGGCGGGCCGTCCGATATGGAAAAACCCGCCTCGACGGCGGGTTGTTGGCGCAAATCAGCACCATGGACAAAAATGTAGCATAGCTGCCCTCACCGGTCAAGGAAATAATTCCTATACAGGCATGACCTGGAGAAGCGCCGTCCAGGGCTTTGACCGGACCGGCAAAAATGCTACGAGCCCGGCAGCGAGTTTCCGGGGCAATTACCGACATGGATGCAAGGCAATTGAAGGTCGAAGCCGCGCGCGCCGCACTTGCCCATGTGAGCGACGGCATGCGGCTCGGCATCGGCACAGGCACCACGGCCGAAGAGTTCGTGCGGCTGCTTGCCGAAAAGGTCGCCACCGGCATGACCATCATCGGCGTGCCGACTTCGGAGCGCACCGCGTTGCTGTGCCGCGAGCTTGGCGTGCCGCTGTCGACGCTGGAGGAAACGCCAGAGCTCGACCTCACCGTCGACGGCGCCGACGAAGTCGACCCGGAACTGACCCTGGTCAAGGGCGGCGGCGGCGCGCTGCTCCGCGAGAAGATCGTCGCCGCGGCGTCCCAGCGCATGATCGTCATCGCCGACCGCTCCAAGATGGTCGAGACGCTCGGCCGTTTTCCGCTGCCGATCGAGGTCAATCCGTTCGGCCTGCGCGCCACTGAAATCGCGGTTGCCGCAGCAGCTGAAAAGCTCGGTCTTTCCGGACCGGTCACATTGAGGATGACGGGGGGGCAGGCTTTTGTTACAGACGGCGGCCATTTTATCCTCGATGCATCTTTTGGCCGCATTCCGGATACAAGAGCGCTTTCGAATGCTCTCCACGCCATTCCGGGCGTGGTCGAGCATGGTCTTTTCATCGGGCTGGCTTCAGCGGCCATCATCGCCGGCGGCGACGGTATCCAAACCGTCCATGCCGCCCGAAAACCAGGGAGTTTTACCGATCATGACGTTGCATAACCGGGTTCGCAGCCTTTCCGTCCTTCTGGCGGCCTCGGCCGTTTTCGCCTTCTCTTCGCCGGCGTTTTCGCAGGATGTCACGGAATCGCACCTGAAGGCCGCCCGCGCGGCGGTCGCTGCGATCCACGCGACCGACCCGTTCGACAACATCCTGCCGCAGGCAGCCGCGGCGCTCGAATCGCAGCTGATCCAGAAGAACCCGGACATGCAGGAACTGATCGGCAAGACGATCAGCGAGAAGGCGCTGGCGCTGGCCTCGCGCCGCGCCGACCTCGAGAAGGAAGCAGCACTCGCCTACGCAAAAGTGTTCTCCGAAAAGGAACTGGCCGACATCGCCGCCTTCTACAATTCCGATTCGGGCAAGAAGCTGCTCGATAGCGGCCCGACGGTGACCCGCGAACTGGTCAAGGCAGCCGACATCTGGCAGAACGGCCTCGGCCGCGATCTCGCCCAGCAGGTCGGCGAAACGCTGGCCGCAGCCGCCAAGGCAAAGGCGCAGGCAGCACCTGCCGCGCCCGCCGACGGAGCCGCCGCTCCGGCCGATGGCGCAGCGCCCGCCGACGGCGCGGCCCCCGCGGACAACAACTGATCCCGCATTTCAAATGGCCTTGCGGCCTCCCGCGAAAGCCCGGCCTGTCCGGGCTTTTCTTTTGATGGTTTGCGGCCTACCTGTCTGACATATTTCTGAAGCTTGGGAGCCGCGTCATGGCCGGTTACGACTACGATCTTTTCGTCATCGGCGGCGGTTCGGGCGGGGTCAGGGCGGCGCGTGTCGCCGCGGCTCTCGGCAAGCGTGTCGGCATCGCCGAGGAATACCGCTATGGGGGCACCTGCGTCATCCGCGGCTGCGTGCCGAAAAAGCTCTATGTCTATGCCTCGCAATTTCCCGAGCATTTTGCCGACGCCGCCGGCTATGGCTGGACGGTGCCGGAAGCCAGTTTCGACTGGCAGACTCTGGTCGCCAACAAGGATCGCGAGATCAGCCGGCTGGAGGCGATCTACGTCAGGAACGTCGAAGGCGCCGGGGGCGAGACCTTCCACTCGCGCGCCATAATCGTCGACCCGCATGTCGTGCATCTGCTGGGTGAGGATCGCACCGTCACAGCAGACCAGATCCTGATTGCCACCGGCGGCCGACCCGCGGCGCATCCGGCGCTGCCCGGCCATGAACATTGCATCTTTTCCAACGAGGCTTTCGACCTCAAGGAACTGCCCAAGGCGATCATGATCGAGGGCGGCGGTTACATCGCCGTCGAGTTCGCCAACATTTTTCACGGTCTCGGCGTCGACACCACGCTGGTCTATCGCGGCAAGGAGATCCTCAGCCGGTTCGACATGGACCTGCGGCGCATGCTGCACGAAACGATGGAAAAGAAGGGAATAAGAATCCTCTGCCATTCCGTGTCCGAATGGATCCGCAAGCGGCCGGACGGCCGGCTCGACGCGCTCGTCAGCGGCGGCGAGGTGCTGACCGTCGACCAGGTGATGCTGGCCATCGGCCGCATTCCCAACACCGAGAATATGGGCCTGGAAGGCATCGGACTGGAGATGACCAAGACCGGCGCCATCGCCGTCGACCAATATTCCCGCACCAACATCGACAGCATCTGGGCAATCGGCGACGTCACCAACCGCGTGCAGTTGACGCCGGTGGCGATCCACGAGGCGATGTGTTTCATCGAAACCGCCTTCAAGGGAAATCCGACCGCGCCCGATCACGAAACGATCGCCACCGCCGTCTTTTCACAGCCGGAGATCGGCACCGTCGGCCTGTCGGAGGACGATGCCGTCAAACGCTTTCCCGACATCGAGATCTACCGCGCCACATTCCGGCCGATGCGGCACACCCTGTCCGGGCGCGACGAGAAGATGCTGATAAAGCTGGTGGTCGATGGCGCATCGAAGAAAGTGCTTGGCGCTCACATATTAGGGCCGGACGCCGGCGAGATGGCGCAGCTTCTCGGCATCCCGCTGAAGGCCGGCCTGACCAAGGACGATTTCGACCGCACAATGGCCGTGCATCCGACAGCGGCGGAAGAACTGGTCACCATGTACAAGCCGACCTATCGCGTGAAGGACGGCGCGCCGGTGGATTGACGGCAAAGCCGGACTGCGGAACTCCGCCGCGGCAAGGTATTTGCCGCGGCGGAGATAAGGAAACGGCTACAGCAGCGTGCCGCGCAGGATCACCAGCGCCACCGAAAAGTAGATCACCAGCCCGGTGACATCGACCAGCGTGGCGACGAACGGCGCCGATGCGCTGGCAGGGTCGAAGCCGATACGTTTCAAGGCGAACGGCAGCATCGACCCCGACAGCGAGCCGAAGGTGACGATGCCGACCAGTGCCGCGCCGACCGTCGTGGCGATCAACGGCCAGTGCGGGCCATAATCGTAGAAGCCCATATATTGCCACAGCGCGATGCGGCAGACGCCGACCACGCCGAGCATGACGCCCAGCACGAGACCGGTGGGCAGCTCGCGCAGCGCCACCCGCCACCAGTCGCCAAGACCGATCTCGCGCAGCGCCAGCGCGCGGATGACCAGCGAGGTCGCCTGCGAGCCGGAATTGCCGCCGGAGCTCATGATCAGCGGGATGAACAGCGTCAGCACGATCGCCTTCTCCAGCTCGCCCTCGTAGCTCTGCATGGCGTTGGCCGTCAGCATCTCCGAGATGAACAGCGCGCACAGCCAGCCGCCACGTTTCTTGATCATGGCGAGGAAGCTCATCTTCATGTACGGCTCGTCCAGCGCCTCCATGCCGCCGAAACGGTGCGCGTCCTCGGTCGTCTCCGCGATCATCGTGTCGATGATGTCGTCGATGGTGACGATGCCGAGGATCTTGCCATGGTCGACGACCGGAACGGCGAGCAGATCGTATTTGGAGATCGTCTGCGCCAGGGTTTCGCGATCTGTCAGCGGACCGACCGTCACCGGAAGATGATCCGGCGCCACCGTCATGATCGAATCGTCGGGCTCCCCGGTGATCAGCCGGCGCAGACCCGTCGAGCGTACAAGCAGGTGCGTTTGCGGATCGACGATATAGATCGCGTACACGGTTTCGCGCGTCCGCTCCACCTTGCGGATGTAGTCGAGCGTTTGCCCGACGGTCCAGTCCGAGGGCACGCTGACGAACTCCGTGGTCATGATCGATGCGGCGCTGCCTTCGGGATAGCCGAGGATGGAGAGCAGCGTTGCGCGCAGCGGCGGCGCAAGCCCGCCAAGCAGCTCGGAACGGGCCGGCTCTTCCAGCTCGCGCAGGATGTCGGCGGCACGGTCGACCGACATCGCGGTGAGCAGCTTGCCCGCCTTGGCGCGCGGCAGCGCCTCCATGAGTTCGGACGCGCCGTCGAGTTCCGGCTGATCGAAGATCTCGACCAGACGTTCGAACGTCACTTCACAGAGCAGTTCCGTCGCGGTCTCTCGAGGCTCCCTGTTCAGGGCCTCGACAATGTCGGCGACGTGATCGTTGGCTAGGATACGGGCAATCGCGACGGCCTCGTCGCTGGCTACGGCGGTAAATTCGTTCATGGCTCACTCCTTGCCGTCCGGCAGGACATGAACCATGTGAGGTCACGTCAGGGCGGACGGCTGTTGCGTTCGACTGTGACTGTCGCCAGGCATGGCGCGGTGACCTTTCCGCTTGCGGGTTCGCGTTTTTACTATCTGCAAGCGGGCGCAACATAGGAGCGCGCCTTGCCGTGTCAATCGCGGTGAGGAGGGAAAATGCCGACGAGCGGCCAAGATCGCGAGACTGTGATCGCCGGCGCCATTCGACCAGGCCGACCAGGGTGGAATAACCGTTATTTCTGTTTCAGCCGGCGCGAGAAGCGCAGCCACTTGTCTTCGACCGGCCTTGGGACCGGCCTTGGCTGCACCAGAATGGTGGTGAGTTCGGCGGGCAGGGTCGGAACCAGCGGCTTCTTGGTGGCGACGCCGTCGGCGATCGCGACGATGCTATGATAGAATTCGCTGCCCGTCATCGATCTCGGCGCCACCGCCTCGTGCATGACGCTGATCACCGTGACATCGGGACAGTTGTCCTTGATGGCCTGGTGGAAGGCGACCTTGCCGTCGGGGTCGAGCGCGCCGGTCGCCTCGTCGAGGAACAGCAGCCCCGGCTGCTGCAGCACGATGCGGGCCACCACCAGCTTCTGTTTCTGGCCGCCCGACAGCACCTGGTCCCAGCTTTTGCCTTCGCGGCTTTCGTCGGCCATGTGCTCGATAAAGTCGCCGAGCCCCGCCTTGTGCAGCGCCGACGCGACCTGCGCGTCGCCATGGTCGCGCTCGGAGCCCGGAAGGCAGACCAGTTGCTTCAGCGTCACCTGCTGCAGCTTGACCTCCTGGGCGGCATAGAAACTCTTGACGCCCTCGGGGAAGACGATGGTGCCGCGGCCATAGGGCCACAGGCCGTTGATCGCCTTGATCAGCGAAGTCTTGCCGCAGCCGGACTCGCCCTTCAGGAAAGTCCATTCGCCGCGCCGGAAGCGCAGATTGGCGGCGCTGAGGAAGGGCGTCGCATCCTCGCCTTGATGCGCCAGTTCGAGCTTCTGGATGGTCAGGCCAAAAACTGGGTTCTGGCTGGTGTAGTGGAAATCGGAGCGGCCGGTCTGGCTGTAGAATTCTTGCGGATGCTGGACATTCTCGATCGCCTGCGCCAATTCGATGACGCGCTGGCTGTTGGCGCGCAACGTTGCGATGTTCGGCATGACGTGGATGAACCAGGAGCATTGACTGATCAGCGAATTGACCAGTTCGGAGCCGGTTATGTAGCCCTTGAGATCGAAACCGTTGTGGATGAACGGCACCAGGCCAGGTCCATAGGCGACAATGCGGGCGCCAATGAAATTGTAGATCAGCTCGAACGAATTGTAGCCTGTGTTGACGATATTCAGCCGCGCCCAAGTGCGGTCGATGTCGACATAAAGTCGATTGTGCATCGTCTTCTGCACATCCTCGCCTTGCGAGGCCGCGACATGGAAGCTGCGACGCAGGAAAGTGGTCAACTCGCCGCGATAGCTGCCTTCGGATTGCTGCATCCTGACGTTGAGCCGTTCCAGCAGACGACCCAGTTTGACCGCGATCCAAGTGTTCAGCGGCACGTAGGTGGCGACCGCCAGGAAAGCCAAAACCGCGCTGCCGTAGCTGCCCAGAAATTCCAGCCCTTTCACTTCCGCCGAGTTTTCAAGCAATTTCTGGCCGACGAAATAAAGCGATGTGGCAACACCCAGGACGCCCATGGCGAGGCCGATGGCTCCGCCGGTCATGTCCTTGATCGATTCCTGGACGCGCTGATCGATGTTGTCGGGAGCGGCATTGCCGGACGAACCATGCTGGGCGTGGAAATGCGTATGATTGGTGTCGAGCAGCGCTTCGTTGAAGCGGCTGTCCAGCCAGCCGCGCCATTTGCGGTGCAATGTCGCTGACACGAGGCTGCGGATGCCGGTGAAGCCGGCGTCCTTGAGCACGACCAGCAGCACCAGGACGCCGGCATTGACCAGCAGCGAGCGAAGCGGCGTGGTGTTGGCGGCGTCATGGAAGAAGGCGATCGAGTTGACCAGTTCGCCGGAGGCTTCGGCGAACCAAACACCGGCCTTGCTGGACAGCGCCGTGAGCAGTGCGATCACCAGCGTCAGCGTCCAGGCTTCCTTCCAGCGGTCGGAAACCCAGTAGGCCCGCATCAGGCCCCAGAAGCTGCGCATCGACGACACCGGCGTCAGAAGCGATCGCCCTGCGGCATCGCGAGGTGTTTTTTCCGGTACTGACTCTTGCGATGGTCTACCGACCCGAATCACGATCCCGCCCAAACCTTTTTTCTTTTGTTACGGATGGTAACACCAATTGATCATTTTCCATTAATTTAAAACCGGGCCGACCGGATTGCCCCGGCAGCCGTTGCCGTGAGGCAACAGATTACACGCTGAAATATAGCGACAACGATAGGCAAAAATCACGATATCGCTTTTGATTTCAAATGTTTGAGTTGGAGAAACGCAACGTTGGAACGGCTTCCCTTAGGGAAGTGTTTCACACGGTTTTGTGAACTCAAAAGCGTCCGGACCGAGCGCTTTTCTCAAAGCGGGTTGACCCGAACACCCGAGAATTGCCGTTCGTGACTTCGCCGGTTTGCCGTTGTCGTCCTTGCCGGAGGCAGGACGTGACCGGAGAATCGGCGGAGCGGCGCTCTTGTCGGATCGGCTGATGAACTGCGTTTGACAATTCATCCGCTTGGGATTGAACCTTGCCTGGCATCGTCGACACTCATGCATGTTCGGTTCTCCAACAAGGAAGCTCCCAATGCTTGCACGCGCGGCCGCAATCCTGTCCCTCTTCGCTTGGCTTCCCCTCGTACCTTTGGCGCATGCCGGCCAGCAGAGCATCCCGGCCAGCGCCGAAGGCCAGATCGAGTTCAACACGCCGTCCGGCAACATCGGCTGCATCTACACGCCCAAAGGCGGCACCGGCACCTATGAGCCAAGGGATGGTGGCCCGGAGCTGAGCTGCTCGCGCGTCGAGCCAAGCTACGTCACGATTATCCTGGGTCCGAAGGGGCCAGCCACGCTGATCAAGAACCCAGGCGAGCAGGGCTGCTGCAGCGATGTCGACAAGCTTGGCTACGGCAACAGCTGGAGCGCCGGGCCGTTTTCGTGCCAGTCGTCAACCAAGGGACTGTCCTGCACTGCGACGAACGGCCACGGATTTTTCATCAGCAAGGCCAAGGCGACGGTGAAGTAACGTTTCCTGCTGTCGCGGACAGTAGAGGGCGGTCGGCTCAGCCGGCTTTTTCCAGTTCGCCGCGCGCCTTGGCGGCCGCCACCTGGCGAATGGCATCGGCCAGCGTATCGGCATCCTGTGCGCCCATGACCGCGTATTTGTCCTCGAGCAGGAAGCACGGTACACCAGAAATGCCCATGCGCGACGCGGTGGCGATCTCGGTGCGCACCGCCTCGACATCGGCCTCGGTTGGCAAAAGCGTGGCGACCACGGACGCATCCATGCCGGCTTCGCGCGCGGCCTCGACCAGCACGGCATGATCGCCAATGTTGGCGCCTTCCTCGAAATTCAGCTGGAACAGCCGGCGCACAAGCCTGTTCTGAATGGCTTCGCCGGCGGCACCTGCCCAGCGGATCAGCCGGTGCGCATCCAGCGTGTTCGGCGCCACCTTGATGGCGTCGAAGGCGAACGAGATGCCTTCGATTTCGCCCAGCGGCTCGATGCGGGCGTGAATCTCGCGGATGCGCTCGTCGTTGCCGAATTTTGCCAGCATGTATTCGCGGCGGTCCTTGCCTTCGGGCGGAATGGTCGGATCGAGCTGGAACGGCCGCCAGCGGACATGCACGTCGACATCGCTGACGGCGGCAATCGCCCTGTCGAGCCGCTTCTGGCCGATGAAGCACCAGGGGCAGACGACATCGGATACCACATCGACGGTGATGGCGTTCAATTCGCTCATCTCGATCTCCCTGATCCTCAGTTGGGCTTGCGCCACCATGTTGGCAGTTGATACCCGAATATGGGCGTCTTTTGCGGATGTTCCAGGTAGTTCCAGTAGGCGATCCATTGCTGCGTGTTGTACTGCATCGGCACCATGTAGTTGCCGGAGATCAGCAGCCGGTCGAGAACGCGAACTGCGGCAACATAATCCTCCTTGGAACGGGCGCGCAGCATCGCCTCGATCGCCGCGTCCACAGCCGGATCGGCGACGCCGGCGAGATTGAACGAGCCTTCCGTCCTGGCCGCGGCCGAACTCCAGCGCCCGCTCTGCTCGATGCCGGGCGACAACGAATTGTTGAAGCCGCTCGATCCGATCAGGACCTCGAAGTCGAAGCGCTGCTTGCGCGACTGGATCTGGTCGCCGTCGAGGCTGCGAATGGTGAGATCGATGCCGATCTTCTCCAGCGTGCGCTGGTAGATGCCGGCAAGGCGCTCCTCGTCCTGCGACGCGGTCAGGATTTCGAAGCTGAAGGGTTTGCCTTCGGGATCGAGCATCGTTCCATTCTGCACGTGGTAGCCGACACTTTTCAGCAGATCGAAAGCTGCCTTCAAGACGCGGCGGTCCTGACCGGATCCGTCGGTCACCGGCGGCCGCCATGTACCGTCCATGACATCGGCCGGCACGCGGCCGGGGTAGGGCGCCAGAAGCGCTTTCTCCTTGTCGTCCGCTGGATGGCCGAGCGCGGAAAGCTCGGAATTCTGCCAGTAACTCATCGTGCGCGCGTACTTGCCGCCGAACAGGTTCTTGTTGGCCCATTCGAAGTCATAAAGCATGCCGAGCGCGCGCCGCACGACCGGGTTGGCGAATTTCGGCAACCGCGTGTTGAACAGGAAACCAGTCACCACGGGCGGAATGCCGGTGTCGAAGGTCTGCGCGACCACATCGCCCTTGTGGAAGGCCGGAAAATCGAGATCGCGCTCGCGCTTCACCGGATCGCTGTCGTCGTCGATGGCGCAAAGGCCTTTCTTGAACGCTTCGAGCTTGGCATTGGCGTTGAGGAAATACTCGATGGTGATCTGGTCGTAATTGTCGAAACCGCGCTTGGCCGGGACGTCCTTGCCCCAGTAATCCGGGTTGCGCTTAAACACGATGCGCTGGCCGGGCTGCACCTGCGCGATCGTGTAGGGGCCGCTGCCGATCACCGGCTTGAGCGTCGTCCTGTCGAAAGTATCCTTGTCGAAGGCATGCTTCGGGATGATCGGGGTCAGCGCGATGATCAGCGGGAATTCGCGATCGGCCTTGTCGTTGAAGGTGAAACGCACGCTGTGGTCACCGGTCTTCTCGAGCTTGGCGACCCTGGCCATGCGATCGCTGTAGGGCGGGCGGCCTTTCTCGGTGTAGACATCATAGCTGAACAGCACGTCCTCCGGCGTCACCGGCTGACCGTCCGACCATTTGGCCTTCGGATTGAGATGGAATTCGATGCTCTTGCGCTCCGGGTCCATGTCGGCGCTGTCGGCCAACAAACCGTAAAGCGTGAAAGCCTCGTCGGCATTGCGCTGCATCAACGGCTCGAAGACCAGATTGCCGAAGATCGTATCCATCATGCCGCGCGCCGTCGTGCGCAGGCTCTTGAGGATGAAAGGGTTGAGGTTGTCGAAGCTGCCGACGACGCAATAGGTGATCGAGCCACCCTTCGGCGCATCGGGATTGACGTAATCGAAATGCGTATAGCCGGGCGGCAGCGCGGGTTCGCCCTGCATGGCGATCGCGTGTTTCGGCTCCGATGCGGCCGGCTGATGCGAAAGGGCGAGAAACGATATCCCGGTGATCAGCCAAACAACAACGCGGCCCATGACCGTCTCCTTATTGGGTCGGCTTGATGATTCGGTGTGCACCCTAGCATGGGGCGGCTGCGCGCCGGCTAACCGCGCGTTCAACAATTGCTGACGCCGGGCTGGATTCGGCCTCGCTTGCAGTGTAACACGCCCTCCGAAGTCATTCTGTTGCCTCATTTCGGCAACAGGTAGCTGGACCACACGGCACGAAGAAGCCGGTCCCGGGATCATTTGAGAGGAAGTGCACGACATGACGAGCCTGAACAGCAACGCGTACCGCCTGTCGGTCATGGCCGCTGGCGTGGTCGGCTTTCTCGGCGCAGGACTTCCCGCCGCTTCCGCACAGCAGCAACAGCAGATTCCGCAAGGCTGGTTCAAGGCCTGCACCAAGCAGGAAGACGTCGACATCTGCAACGTCCAGAACATCACCACCGCCGGCAACGGACAGCTGGTCACCGGCGTCAGCCTGATCGAGCTCAAGGGCAAGGTGAACCGCAAGGTGTTCCAGGTGACGGTTCCGACCGGCCGTCTGGTGCCTCCCGGCATCGGCCTGCAGATCGACACCGGCAAGGCGCAGAAGCTCGATTATGTGATCTGCTTCCCGGATCGTTGCGTGGCCGAAGTGCCGCTGACCGACCAGCTGGTCGCGGCATTCAAGAAGGGCCAGGCGATCACGCTGACTTCCGTCAATTTCCAGAACCAGCCCAATCCGATCAAGATCGCCCTGCAGGGCTTCAGCGGCGCCTATGACGGCCCGGCGCTGCAGCAGTCGGACATCGAGGACCGGCAGAAGAAGCTTCAGGACTTCGTCGCCAAGAACAACCAGGATTTCGCCAAGAAGCTCAAGGAAGAGCAGGACAAGGCGAAGACCGCCAACTGATCGGCCGATATCGTCCGGCCAACAAAGAAGCGGGGTCATGCCCCGCTTTTTTTGTGCCCGTCTCTCCGCGGGTTAGTGCCTTGACTGCCGTTTCGGCTGGTAGCCGCCGTCCGGCCTCTTGTCGAACATCTCCTTGATCTGCGGATGCCGGACTGGCTCACCCGACTGATCCTCAAGCAGATTCTGCTCGGAGACGTAGGCGATGTATTCGGTCTCCGAATTCTCGGCGAGCAGATGATAGAAAGGCTGATCCTTGCGCGGCCGAACGTCGGCGGGGATGGCTTCGTACCATTCGTCGGTGTTGGCGAATTGCGGATCGACGTCGAAAATAATGCCCCTGAATGGAAACAGCCGGTGGCGAACCACCTGTCCGATTGCGAATTTGGCTGTTTTCATCGTACTCACCACTGAATTCCTTGGGCTTATTTGGCGCAGACCGCGCATCAATTCAATCCCGAGGCGCTTGACGCCCTATTAAGCAACGGGCTAGCCCGGCGCCAAGGTTTCGGACCAGCATAAAAATGTCTGACGTCATCGGTCTTGTTCTTCCGTTCTTCGGCTTGATTTTTGTCGGGTTTCTCGTGGCGCGCATCACCAGGCAGCCGCTGGAGGCGCTCGGCTGGATGAACACGTTCATCGTCTATGTTGCGCTGCCGGCCCTTTTCTTCCAACTGCTCGCCAAGACGCCGTTCGAAGACCTTACGGAATGGCGCTTCATCTTCGGTTCGGTCGTCTCGACCTTCATGATATTTTCCTTGATGTTCATGGGGTCGGTGCTGACCTCGCGCGGCGAGATAGCGCAATCGACCATCAAGGCGCTCGCGGCCGCCTATGGCAATATCGGCTATATGGGGCCGGGCCTGGCATTGCTGGCCTTCGGCGAGGAGGCTGCCGTGCCGGTCGCCCTGATCTTCTGTTTCGAGAACATCATGCATTTCGCTGTCGCACCCATGATGATGGCGCTGTCGGGCGACGAGAAGACCACTCCTCTCCGGCTTGCGCTGGGCGTCGTGCGCAAGATCTTGCTGCACCCGTTCATCATCGCAACCGCCCTGGGTGTCGGCGCCGCCTATATCGGCTTTCGACCGCCCGTGCCGGTGGAGCGACTTCTGGAATATCTTTCCCGGGCGGCCGCACCTTGCGCGCTGTTTGCCATGGGCGTCACCCTGGCGCTCAGGCCGCTCAATCGCGTCCCGCATGAGATGGTTCCGATTGCGGCGCTGAAACTGATCCTGCACCCGTTGCTCTGCTATGTCGTGCTGAGCTGGATCGGCAATTTTTCTGAGACATGGGTCTTCTCGGCGGTGCTTCTGGCGGCATTGCCGACCGCCACCAACGTCTTCGTCATCGCCCAGCAGTATGGCGTCTGGGTACAGCGCGCGTCGGCCAGTGTGCTGATCACAACCTGCCTGTCGGTCGTGACCGTCACCGGGCTGCTCTACCTGATCCGGCACAATATCCTAGCGCCGGACCTGTTTCCCTAACCCGCCGGCAAGCGCGGCAAAACCGCTGCCGGGACGAAGTCCCTCGCGCATGAAAAAAGCCCGAAGCGGCGCGAAGCCTCCGAGCACGCCGAGCCCGGCAACGCGGGCCATCTGCGCCGGCAGCATGTCGGAAAGCAGCGACATGTTGAGCAGGTTGACCGCGCTGCTGCGCGCCAGAATGTCGGGGCGGCGCTTGAAATCGTAGGCTGCAAGCGCCTTGGCTGCACCTGGATCGGCTCTATTTTCACCAGCGATTCCAATTAGATCGTCGACGTCCCTGATGCCGAGATTGAGGCCTTGCGCACCAATCGGGGGAAACACATGGGCTGCTTCGCCGACCAGCGCCACCCGATCTCGGGCGAAACGCAGTGGCGTCACCGCCGAAAGCGGATAGATCTGCCTGCCCGGCTCGACCGTCACTCGGCCCAGCATCGACTGCATCTGCTGTTCGACCCGCTGAGAAAGCGTCGCATCGTCCAGTGCGGCGAGGTCGGTCGCGGTCTCGGGCTTGACCACCCAGACCAGGCTGGAGCGATTGCCGGGCAGGGGGACCTGCGTGAAAGGACCGGTTTCGGTGTGGAATTCGGTCGAGGTGAGGGCATGGTCGCCGCTATGGCCAAAATTGAGGACGAGAGCTGCCTGCGGGTAGGACCGGGCCGAGGTCGAGATGCCGGCCGCCTGGCGCGCCGGTGACAACCGCCCATCGGCGGCGACCGCCAGCGCCGCGTCGACCGTGCTGCCGTCGGACAGGACTGCACGGGCGCGCTCGGCATCGAGATGCCAGTTCGCCACCATCGACATCAGCCGGTCGATGCCGGCATGCGCGGCAACGGCGCTGGCGAGTGCCGGGTTGAGGACGCTGTTGGGAAGGTTCAGCCCGAACTGGTCCTCGTCGATCTCGCTGGCACGGAAGGTGACGACCGGGCTGCGGATCAGCCGGCTGGTGGCGTCGACGATGCGCATCACTTTCAGGGCCGCCGCCTTGGATTTGACGGCTTCGAGCACGCCAAGCCGGTCGAGCACTTTCAAGGCAGGGTTCATCAGAGCCGTCGTGCGGCCGTCGGGGGCAGTGGGCTCCGGCCCGACCAGCGTCACCGGGAAACCTTCGGCGGCAAAACCGAGCGCCGCGATCAGTCCTGCCGGCCCCGTGCCGGCAACCAGTATCCGCGCAGTTTGCTGATGCTCCAAGATCGGCTTCCGGCTTGCAAGGCGAGGCGGGTCCACCCGACCTGCCGTTCGATGAGCATATAGGTCAGATCATGCCGCTTGATCAACGCGGCGATTCGGCCCATTCGGATGTCATGACCGGCCAGCAGGACGACTTCAGCCATCTCGACCGGGCCGGCCGCGCCATGGCCGGCATCGCGCGCAATCCTCGCGTCACGGTGAACGTCGTTGTCGGCGCTTGCATCCTGCTGGCCTGGCTGTCTCTTGCGGCGATGGCGATCCGCGGGGCTGAAACAGGGATTGCGGGCATCAACGCCCCTGGCGACACGATCCTGCGCAGCCTGCCGCAACTGCCGCTGCCCGATTTCCTGGAACGGTTCTTTGTGCTGTGCCTCTCACCGGTGCCTTTGGACGCAAGTCTCGGCTTGCAGGCCGGCGCGCTCGTTTTCATGTGGTTCCTGATGGCGATTGCGACGATGCTGCCTTCGGCCGCGCCGATGATCCGCACCTATTGCGAGATCGCCGACACGGCTCGCATCAAGGGCGAACCGGTCGTTCACCCGCTGGTGCTGGTCGCCGGCTATCTCAGCGTCTGGCTCGCCGCTTCAATGATGTTCGCGGCGCTGACCTTGGCCGCCCATGCATTCGCCTCGTCAGCCGGGATGCTCGATCCGGTCGTCGGCGTTGCCGGTGCGCTCGCTCTCCTGATTGCCGGCCTCTACCAGTTCAGCGGCCTGAAGGAGGCTTGCCTGAAGAAATGCAAGAACCCGTTCTCGGTCCTGTTTTCGAACTGGAGTGCAAGGCCCCTCAGCATCTTTCGGCTTGGCGTCGCGCAAGGCCTGTGGTGCTTCGGCTGCTGCTGGGCCTTGATGCTGGTGATGTTCGCCGTTGGCGTCATGAACATTTTCTGGATGGCGTTGATCGGGCTGTTCACCCTGATCGAAAAACAAACCGCCAGCAGGGTTCCAACCCGGCTGGCCGGTGCGATACTGCTTGTCTGGGCAGCCGCGCTGCTAGTAGTCTCGCTGTGAGTGGGGGAAAATCGATGGCAGACCAGAGCTGGGCGATGAAGGGAGAGCTCGTACTCTCCTGCAATTGCACGGTTTTTTGCCCCTGCGTGCTGTCGCTTGGCAATCATCCGCCGACCGAAGGCTATTGCCAGACCTGGGCGGGATTTCGCATCGATGCCGGCCATTTCGGTGAAGTAGATCTGTCCGGCCTCAATCTCGGGCTGGTCATGGAAATTCCCGGCTACATGAGCCGCGGCAACTGGACCGCGGGCCTGTTCATCGACAGCCGCGCCTCTGTCTACGCGATCAAGGCGCTGACAAAGATCTTCACGGGCAAGGCAGGCGGAACCACATCGCTGCTCTCCATCCTGGTCGGCAAATTCCTCGGCGTCGAGCAGGTGCCGATCACCTATGAGACGCGTGACAAGACGCGTATCTTCCAGATACCGAAGATTATCGACGGAGCGGTGACACCTATCCCCGGCAAGGACCGCGACAAGGACACGGTGATCAGCAATTCGGAATACTGGATCGCGCCCGAGATCATCGTGGCCAGGTCCGACAAGAGCAAGATGCGGGCTTTCGGCCGCAACTGGAATTTCGCCGGCCGTTCGGCCGAAATCTGCAAGCTGGATTGGCGGGGCCCGTGAGCAAGAACACAACGGCCCGAAAAGCCGCCAAAAAGATCACGGACCGGATTCCGCGCCCGAAAAAGAAGGTCACCTGGCCACAGGCGAGGGCGTTCTCCGTCCACCTCTTGACCGCCTCGGGGTCGTTCCTGGCCTTCCTGTCGCTGGTAGCGGCAAGCGAAGAGCGCTGGACGGCGATGTTCTGGTGGCTCGGGCTGGCATTGTTCGTCGACGGCATCGATGGGCCGATCGCGCGGAAGCTCGAGGTCAAGGAAATCCTGCCGACTTGGTCGGGCGAACTGCTCGACAACATCATCGACTACGTAACCTACGTGCTGATCCCGGCCTTCGCGCTCTATCAGCGCGGCTTCATGGGCGAGGGCCTGTCATTCCTGTCTGCGGCGATCATCGTCGTCTCCAGCGCCATCTACTATGCCGACACCGGCATGAAGACGAAGGAGAATTTCTTCAAGGGGTTCCCCGTGGTCTGGAACATGGTGGTGTTCACCCTGTTCGTCATCGAGCCCGGACAATGGGTTTCGTTTGCGGTGGTGGTGGTGGCCGGCGTCCTGACGTTCGTGCCGATCAACTTCATCCACCCGGTGCGGGTGGTGCGGCTGCGGCGCATCAACCTTGGGATGACTCTCTTGTGGTGCGCTTTCGGCGCGCTTGCCCTGGCCCAGGCGGCACTCGCTGCCTTCTACGATCAGATCGGCGTGCTGGGCGAGCAGGTCAGCACCTTCACCAAGATCGGCATCACCATTACCGGGCTTTACCTTGCCTGCATCGGTGGCATCATGCAGTTCTTTCCCAATCTCGGTGCCAAAAAGGCCTGATCAGCCACTCCCACAGAGAGCCTAGCCCCACAGGAAGCCTAGCAATGTCCAAAGCGATCCGCATTCACGCCAATGGCGGCCCGGAAGTCCTGACCTACGAGGACGCCGACCCCGGCCAGCCGGGATCCGGGCAGATCCTGGTCCGGCACACCGCGATCGGCCTCAATTTCATCGATGTCTATCATCGCTCTGGCCTCTATCCGCCACCCGGCGGCTTCCCGCTCGTGCCAGGCAGCGAAGCCGCCGGCGTGGTGCTGGAGGTCGGCCGGGGCGTCGACTGGCTGAATCGGGGCGATCGCATCGCCTATGCAGTGACGACGGGGGCTTACGCGCAACAGCGCGTCATCGATGCCAGCCGCGTCGTCAAGGTTCCGGATGGCATCAGCGACGAGCAGGCCGCGGCGATGATGCTGAAGGGCATGACTGCGGAATATCTGCTGCGCCGGACGTTCAAGGTGAAGGCCGGCGACACCATCCTGTTCCATGCCGCGGCAGGCGGCGTCGGGCTGATCCTCGGTCAATGGGCAAAACATCTCGGCGCGACCGTCATCGGCACCGCCAGCTCGTCCGACAAGATCGAACTCGCCAGGGCGCATGGTTTCGATCATGTCATCAACTACAAGGAACAGGATTTCGTCGCCGGCGTCGCCGCCATCACCGGCGGCAAAAAATGCGATGTCGTCTACGATTCGGTTGGCAACGACACATTTCCGGCTTCGCTCGACTGCCTGCGGCCGCTTGGCATGTTCGTCAGCTTCGGCCAGTCATCGGGACCCATACCGCCGTTCAGCATGTCATTGCTGGCACAGAAGGGCTCGCTGTTCGCAACAAGGCCGACACTGTTCGTCTACAACGCAAAACGCGAGGACCTCGACGCTTCTGCTGCCGCCCTGTTCGAGGTCGTGCTCAGCGGCGCGGTCGAGATCAAGATCAACCAGCGCTATGCGCTCAAGGACGCCGGCAAGGCGCATTCCGACCTCGAGGGCCGCAGGACAACAGGGACGACCATTCTCATCCCTTAGTTCGTTCTGCCTTGCTATCCCTTGAATTTCCGCTGAAATTCTTGAAGCTCTTTCAAGACGCGTGCCGCTTTCCGATGGGAGCCGGCCGCGCCTACCATGCTTGCGGGAACACAGAACATGTCTGGCTAACCAGATGGGAGGCACTGTGAGTGCAAATCACGACGGCACGAACCTGCTCGAGGTGCGTGGCCTCACCAAGATATTCGGCACGCTGACGGCGTGCGATCATATCGATCTCGACATCGCCAAGGGTGAGATCCACGCTTTGCTCGGCGAAAACGGCGCCGGCAAGTCGACGCTGGTCAAGATGCTGTTCGGCTCGCTGGAGCCCAATGCCGGCGAGATCTTCTGGAACGGCCAGGCGGTCAGGATCTCCAGCCCCGGCGTCGCCAAGAAACTCGGCATCGGCATGGTGTTCCAGCATTTTTCGCTGTTCGAAGCGCTGACCGCGGCCGAAAATATTGCCCTGTCGCTGGACGACGGCTCGCCGATCAGCAGCATCGCGGCGAAGGCGAGGGCGCTTTCCTTCAGCTATGGCCTGCCGCTCGATCCTGAATCGCTGGTCGGCGACCTGTCGGTGGGGGAACGCCAGCGCATCGAGATCATCCGCTGCCTGCTGCAGACCCCGCAGCTCATCATCCTGGACGAGCCGACCTCGGTGCTGACGCCGCAGGAAGCCGACAAGCTGTTCGAGACGCTGGAGCGCCTGCGTTCGGAAGGCAAATCCATCCTCTACATCTCGCACCGGCTCGAAGAGGTCAAACGCATCTGCGACCGCGCCACGGTGCTGCGCCACGGCAAGGTGGTCGGCCACTGCAATCCGCGTGAGGAAACAGCCTCTTCGCTGGCTCGCATGATGGTCGGCAACGAGGTGCAGGCCGTGGTGCGCGCGCCGGTCGAGGGCATCGACAAGGCGCCACCGCTGCTCGAAATCCGCAATCTCAATCGCAAACCGGCAACGCCGTTCTCGATACCGCTCAAGGGCATCAACCTGAACGTCCGCGCTGGCGAGGTGATCGGCATCGCCGGCGTCGCCGGCAACGGCCAGGGAGAGTTCTTCGAATCCGTTTCAGGCGAAGTGCTGCAGCAGAATGCCGCCTCGGTGCGCATTCGTGGCAAGGATGCGGGAGGCCTTAGCATCACCGGACGCCGACTGCTGGGCGCCGCCTTCGTGCCGGAGGAGCGCCTCGGCCACGGTGCGGCACCGCGCATGAAGCTTTCCGAAAACCTGCTGCTGTCGCGCCATGCCACCGACGGCAAGGCGTTCGTCGGTTCCGGCGGGATGGTGAAGAGCGGTGCCATCCAAGCCGCCTCCCAGCGCATCATCGAGGCGATGGATGTGCGCAAGAGCGCGCCGGATCCGGAGGCCGCGGCCCTTTCGGGCGGCAATCTGCAGAAATTCATCGTCGGCCGCGAGCTCGACCGCCGGCCGAGCGTCATGGTCGTGAACCAGCCGACCTGGGGCGTCGACGCAGGCGCCGCCGCTCACATCCGCCAGGCCTTGATCGAGTTGTCGCGCAGCGGATCGGCGGTGCTGGTGATCAGCCAGGATCTCGACGAGCTGTTCGAGATATCGGATGCGATCGCGGTCATGCACAATGGCGAGCTGTCGAAGCCGATGCCGATCGCCGAGGCGACCTTCGAGAAGGTCGGCTTGCTGATGGGCGGCGCCGAACCAGGCCACGCCGAACACACGCTGGAGACGGCATGATGCGCCTCGAACTCGTCAAACGCCCGCAGCGTTCCATGCTGTTTTCGGCTCTGTCGCCGTTCATTGCCTTTGCGCTGACCATCATTGCCGGCGCCGTCATGTTCGCGCTGCTCGGCGTCAATCCGCTGACCGCGTTCAATATCTATTTCATCGAGCCGATCAGCCAGGTCTGGCAGTTGCATGAGCTGGCGATCAAGGCAGCGCCGCTCATCCTGATCGCCGTCGGCCTGTCGGTCTGCTACAAGGCCAACATTTGGAACATCGGCGCCGAAGGCCAGTTCATCCTCGGCGGCATTGCCGGTTCGATGATTCCGGTGCTGTTTCCGCAGTTCGAAGGTCCGCTGGTGCTGCCGCTGATGCTTTTGCTCGGCATGGTCGGCGGCGCGGCCTATGCCGCGATCCCGGCTCTGCTCAAGACGCGCTTCGGCACCAACGAGATCCTGACCAGCCTGATGCTGGTCTATGTCGCGCAGCTCTTCCTTGATTGGCTGGTGCGCGGACCCTGGCGCGATCCGCAGGGCCATGGTTTCCCGCAGACCATCCAGTTCAACGATTCGGCCGTGTTGCCGGAGCTGATGCCGGATGCCGGGCGGGCAAACTGGGGTTTTGTCTTCGCGCTGATCGCTGCGGTGCTGGTCTGGATCCTGATGAGCCGCATGCTGAAAGGTTTTGAGGTGCGCGTGCTGGGCTCGAGCCCGCGGGCAGGGCGCTTCGCCGGCTTCGGCCTCAACCGCATGGTCTTTTTTGCTTTCCTGCTGTCAGGCGCGCTGGCGGGACTCGCCGGCATCTCCGAGGTCTCGGGCGCCATCGGGCAACTGCAGCCTGTCGTTTCGCCCGGCTACGGCTTCACCGCCATCATCGTGGCTTTCCTCGGCCGTCTCAACCCGCTTGGCATCGTTGCCGCCGGTCTGGTTCTGGCGCTGACCTATCTCGGCGGCGAAGCGGTGCAAAGCGCGCTCGGCATCTCCGACAAGGTGGCGCGGGTGTTCCAGGGCATGCTGCTGTTCTTCGTGCTCGGCTGCGACACGCTCATCCACTACCGCATTCGCCTGGTCGGCCTGGCGCTGACCAAACCGGAAGGTGCCGCGAAACTCGAAGCCGCCCCGAAGCTGAAGGAAGCCCGTTGATGGACATCACCGTAAACATCCTTCTGACCATCGCCACGGCGGCAACGCCGCTGCTGATCGCGGCAATCGGTGAACTGGTGGTCGAGCGCTCCGGCGTGCTCAATCTCGGCGTCGAAGGCATGATGATCATGGGCGCCGTTGGCGGCTTCGGCGCGACCTATCTCACCGGTTCGCCCTGGATCGGCCTTTTGACGGCAATCGCCATGGGCGCGGTGTTCTCTCTGCTGTTTGCCGTCATGACGCTGTCGCTGGCCACCAACCAGGTGGCGACCGGACTGTCGCTGACGCTGCTCGGCCTTGGCCTGTCCGGCATGATGGGCACCAGCTTTGTCGGCCAGCCCGGCGAAAGGCTGCCCAACCTCTACATTCCCGGCCTGACGGAAATCCCTGCGGTCGGCAGGCTGCTGTTCGGGCAGGATCCGATCTTCTACATCTCGATTGCGCTCACCGCGGCCGTCATGTGGTTCCTGTTCAAGACCCGGACCGGACTGACGCTGCGTTCGATCGGCGACAGCCACACCTCGGCGCATGCGCTTGGCATCAAGGTGATCCGCTATCGCTACCTCGCGGTCATCTTCGGCGGCGCCTGTGCCGGTCTCGCCGGCGGCCATCTCTCACTGGTCTACACCCCGCAATGGGTCGAGAACATGAGTGCCGGCCGCGGCTGGATCGCGCTGGCGCTGGTGGTGTTCGCCTCCTGGCGGCCATGGCGGGTGCTGGCCGGCGCCTACATCTTCGGCGCGGTGTGGATCGGCCAGCTTCATGCACAGGCTTTTGGCATTCCGGTGCCCTCGCAGTTCCTTTCTTCGCTGCCCTATCTGGCAACCGTCGTGGTTCTCGTTCTAATCTCGCGCAACAAGCGTCTGACGATGATGAACACGCCGGCTTCCTTGGGGCAGCCATTCGTTCCGGATCGTTGACAATAAAAACAAACGGGAAGCTCCAAGGCTTAACTCAGAGAGGTAACACAATGAAAAAACTGCTTATTGCCCTGATGACCACGACCGCCGCCCTATCGCTGGCAGCGACGGCCGAGGCGGCGGACAAGCTGAAGGCTTGCTGGGTCTACACCGGCCCGATCGGCGACTTCGGCTACTCCTACCAGCACGACCAGGGCCGTCTCGAGGTGGAGAAGGCGCTCGGTGACAAGGTCGAGACCGCCTATCTCGAAAACGTCTCGGAAGGCCCCGACGCCGACCGCGCTTTCGAGCGCCTGGCTCGCGAAGGCTGCAAGATCATCTTCGGCACCTCCTTCGGCTTCATGGACCCGGAAGTGAAGGTCGCCAAGAAATTCCCGAAGGTGATGTTCGAGCACGCCACCGGCTACAAGACCGCTGACAATCTCGGCATCTACAATGCGCGTTTCTATGAAGGCCGCTATGTGCTCGGCCAGATCGCCGCCAAGGAATCGAAGGCCGGCGTTGCCGGCTACATCGTTTCCTTCCCGATCCCCGAAGTGGTGATGGGCATCAACTCCTTCATGCTCGGCGCACAGTCGATCAACCCGAACTTCAAGGCCAAGATCGTCTGGGTGAACTCCTGGTTCGATCCGGGCAAGGAAGCCGACGCCGCCAAGGCGCTGTTCGACCAAGGCGCCGACATCATCGTCCAGCACACCGATTCGACCGCCGCCCTGCAGGTGGCGGAAGAGCGCAAGCTGCACGGCTTCGGCCAATCCTCCGATATGATCAAGTTTGCGCCGAAAGCGCAGCTGACCTCGCTCACCGACGAATGGGGTCCCTATTACATCAGCCGGGTCCAGGCAGCCCTCGACGGCACTTGGAAGCCGGACAATGTCTGGCTTGGCATCAAGGACGGCGCGGTCAAGCTTGCCCCCTACACCAACATGCCCGACGATGTGAAGGCGATGGCTGAGGCGACGGAAAAGAAGATCGCCGGCGGCTGGAACCCCTTCACCGGGCCGATCGCCAAGCAGGACGGCACGCCGTGGCTGAAGGAGGGCGAAGTCGCCGACGACGGCACGCTGCTCGGCATGAATTTCTACGTGAAGGGCGTCGACGACAAGCTGCCGCAGTAGGCAGCGCGAGATATCAAAATGAGAAGGGCGCCGCGAGGCGCCCTTTTTCATTCGGCGGGCTGCGCTCCGGCAGAGACGCGGCGAAATCGCGCCCGCCCGGCATCGACCGCGCGGCCGAGCCAAATCCTGAGCAGCCGCTGCGCGGGTCTTTCGCAGCTGCGCCAGATCGCCCACGAAACGAAGAGCATGAGCGCTATGCAGCCAAAGGCGGCAAACCATTTGCCGACCAGGGGTGCCGCGGCATTGATGGCCAGATAGCCGATCTCCTGGTGCAGCAGATAGAGCGGATAGGTCAGCCCGCCCAGCGCCAGGACTAGTGCTGATGGCCTGACACGATGGCGCAGCAGCACCGCGCCGATCAAGGCCGCGTGCATGACGACGTTGGCGACGACGAGATTGGCCGAGGCAACGGCAATGCCGTAGTGGCCAAGCATCCAGTGCTGCGTCACCGATAGCGTTCCGCAGGAGATCAGGAACGCGGCGGCAAGCAGCAGCATTGCAGGCAGTGAACGGCCATGAGCATGCAGGTGGTGGACCAGCACCCCGGCGGCGAAGAACGGTCCGAACTCGGTGATGAACAGCAGCCTGGCGGCGCCGCTGCCGATGAAGAACTCGTTCAAGGCCGAGATCGCCAGCCAGATGAAGATCAGCTCCAGCTTGCGTCTCTGAAACAGGCCGGTGAGCAGCGCCAGCGTTACCCAGCCGTAGAACACCAGCTCAAGAACGATCGACCAGTAGACGCCGTCCATGAAGGGCTGGCCGAACGCCGGCGCGAACATCGACAGGTTGGCGACATACTGGCTGAAAGAGGCTGGAAGCAACGGTGTGCCGGCAAGGATGAGAACTGCGAAGGTGATCGTCATGCAGAACAGAAAACCCGGATAGAGGCGAACGAACCGCGCGATCGCAAACTGATCCCAGCTCCGGTTTTCCGCCGACCAGGCAATGACGAAACCGCTGATCAGGAAGAACAGGTTGACGCCGAGATAGCCGTAGAGGGCGAATGGTGCGGCAAGCCGATAGCCTTGCGCAAGGTAGCCTTCGGCGGCGGCGCCGCGAAAGAAATAGTGGAAGAACACGACGGCAAGTGCTGCCGCCAGCCTGAGCAGGTCCAGCGTCGCGATGTAATTTTGTTCCGCAGGTCTGGTGTTCATCCGCATTTTCCCGCATCTACGGTCAGCAGACCATAGAGCGTATCGCGGCTGAGCGGGTTAAGACGGCTGAACTATCGCCAGATGTAGTAAATACGCGCGTCAGACCGCCGAACCATAAAGGTCATAAGCGTCGGCGCGGTCGATCTTGACGGTGACGATATCGCCCTGGCGCAAAGGACGGCGCGACTGGATGTGCACCGAGCCGTCGATCTCGGGCGCGTCGTATTTGGTGCGGCCCTTTGCCGAGGTGCCGCGCGCCTCGTCGATCAGCACCGGCAGGCGCTTGCCGACCTTCCTGGCCAGCTGTGTCGCCGAAATCTTCTGCTGGCGCTGCATGAAGCGGTGCCAGCGCGCCTCCTTGACCTCTTGGGGAACCTGTTCGAGACCGAGATCGTTGGAGCGGGCGCCGCGGACCGGCTCGTATTTGAAGCAGCCGGCGCGATCGATCTTGGCCTCGTCGAGCCAGTCGAGCAGCATCTCGAAATCGTCGTCCGTCTCGCCGGGGAAGCCGACGATGAAGGTCGAGCGGATGGCCAGATCCGGGCAGACCTCACGCCAGCCGCGAATGCGCTCGAGCGTCTTTTCGCCGTGTGCCGGCCGGCGCATGTTCTTCAACACCTGCGGCGAAGCGTGCTGGAAGGGGATATCCAGGTAAGGGAGGATCTTGCCCTCTGCCATCAGCGGGATGACGTCGGCGACATGCGGGTAGGGGTAGACATAGTGCATGCGCACCCAGATGCCGAGCTTGCCCAGTTCCTCGGACAGATCGAGGAATTTTGCGCGCACCTCACGGTCGCCGAACATCGACGTCTGGTACTTGATGTCGATGCCGTAGGCGCTGGTGTCCTGTGAGATCACCAGAAGTTCCTTGACCCCGGCCTTGGCCAGTTTCTCGGCCTCGCGCAGCACATCGGCCGCCGGCCGCGAGACGAGGTCGCCACGCAGTGCCGGAATGATGCAGAAGGTACAGCGGTTGTTGCAGCCTTCGGAAATCTTGAGATAGGCGTAGTGGCGCGGCGTCAGCTTGACGCCCTGCGGGGGCAAAAGATCGACATAAGGGTCGTGCGAAGGCGGTGCGGCCTCATGCACGGCGGCCATCACGCTCTCATAGGCCTGCGGCCCGGTGATCGCCAGCACATTGGGGTGCTTTTCACGAATGACGTCCGGCTCGGCGCCGAGGCAACCGGTGACGATGACCCGGCCGTTTTCCGAAAGCGCGGAGCCGATGGCATTGAGCGACTCGTCGCGAGCGGAATCGAGAAAGCCGCAGGTGTTGACGACGACGAGGTCGGCGCCGTCATGTTTGCGCGCGATTTCGTAACCTTCGGCGCGCAGGCGCGTGATGATGCGCTCCGAATCCACAAGGGCCTTCGGGCATCCAAGACTGACAAAACTCACGCGAGGAGCGGACATAAGGGCTTTCCGGGCTTTTCAGGATTGCCGGCGCAGTACCACACTTATCGCGGCATTGGTATGGGCAGGGCCGCGATGCGGCAAAACGCACGGCGATCTTGCTTCCACTGAGTGAAGACGCGGATGTCCGCCAGCCTCAGCCGACCGCACCGTTTACATGTGGCCAGACTTCCACCGCGCCACGATAGACCATGTCCAGCGCGACATAGAGTATGATCAGCAGGCCGACATAGGCGATCCAGCGGTGGCGATGCAGCAGCTTGGCAATGAAAGTCGCGGCCAGCCCCATCAGCGCGATCGACAACACGAGGCCGATGACCAGCACCGGAAAATGATCGCGCGCCGCTCCAGCCACCGCCAGCACGTTGTCGAGCGACATCGACACATCGGCGACGACAATCTGCAAGGCAGCCTGGCCAAGGGTCTTGCGCTTCGACTTGCCGGCGACCGCCTGGTCGCTGTTGAGGTCCGAATTCGACAGCGCCTCGGTCGCTTCCAGCTCATCGGCATGCGACGTGCGCAGCTCGCGATACATCTTCCAGCAGACCCACAGCAGCAGGATGCCGCCGGCCAGCAGCAGGCCGACGATCGCCAGCAGCTTGACGGTAATTGCGGCAAAACCAATGCGCAGCACCGTTGCCGCAATCACGCCGATGAGGATCGCCTTCTTGCGTTGGTCAGCCGGCAGGCCGGCAGCGGCAAGGCCGATGACGATCGCATTGTCGCCGGCCAGCACGAGGTCGATGGCGATGACCTGGAGCAGGGCGGTCAGGCTGGCAGCGCTGAAAAAAATGTCCATCGACCGGAAGCCCTTGCTGATTTTGCCGAGTGTTCGTCGATTATCCAGAGGCCCTAACTTGGTGGTCCCTTGGCGTCAAGGGATCACGCGTGGCGCCGTCACCGAAGCAGCGTTGCGTCAAGCCGGATCACGGCTTCGCGGCAGCCAGGCAAACCATGGCAGATCACAAATCAATCGTAGAGATTGTACTTTGCCCAGTCGGCTTCTGGAATTTCGTCCCCGATCCGGTAGCGGAGCTGCAAGACTTCCATATGGTCCGGCGCGGTCTGGCACTTGAATTTCAGCCGGTACCACTGCCCCTTGCTGCGAAACGCAGCACCCGGGCTCTTGATTGCATCGGCACCCATCTCGGGCGTCGCGAAGGCGTAGGCGACGACGCGATCGGCTTTGAACTTGCGATCGTCATGAGTGATGCGGTCGAGCACTTCGGCGTCGCAACGCTGTTCAAGACGGGTTTGGGGATCGAGTTTCATCAGACCGGCGCGCAATGCATTGTCCATTGCGCTGGCTGGAAAACTCAGTGTCACTGACGCCAAGGCGGTCATGCAGAGCTTCTTCATGGGCGGGACAAGCAACATATTTTGTCGGAGAAATCAACCGAGCGGACCGCCGCGAGCACCGCCGGAATCTTCAATCATATGGCCGGTGCGTTCAAAATTGCGTGTCGGGATTCGTCGTGCGATGCCTGCGGCCAACGGACCAAAGAGGCACGGCCGGCATCCGTAAGATCGTACAGGCCGCGGTCGACGCGCGCGAACCAGCCATAGACATTGTGCTGCAGTATCTTGGACGCGATCGGCGTCACCGCCTTGAGATCACGCGGTCGCCTGGGTCCGTCCACCATCGCGGCAGCGCAGGCGAGGGCGCTTTGACGATAGGCCGTCATGATCGGATTGCGCGATCCTCCTCCGGCAACGGGATCGCCGCGACGGCGCTGGTGCTCGTCGACCAGGCGAGAGCGCCGGCGGGCATTCTTGCGCGGCGCCAGCGCGATCGGGCTGAGAAGCACCTCGACCCTGTCCGTCGCGGTCACGCCAAGCAGGCCGAAACCAAGCCGGCGGCAGAGATTGCGGAACCTGGCATCGCTTTCGCGTCCCTTGCCGCGAGCCGACATGCGTGCGGCCAGCCACACCTCGTCGCAGGCCGCCGCGCGATCGACACCTTGCAGCACCAGTTCAAGATTGAACTGCAGCTTCAACTCGCAGATGACGACAACCGGCGGCTCCCCCTCGCGCAATGCAACAACATCGCAGCCGTCGATCTCGCCTTTGACGACAAAGTCGAGGCTTTCGAGGAACCGCTTCACCGGCGCATAGAGTGAGGTCTCGTTCATGCCTCGAAGGTTTAGCCGATTCGAGGCGAAAAGCCTTCCCGTTCGGCGTTCTACGGCTCGAAAGGGGACCGGCGTGGATGCCACCGTCGGGCCAGCCGTCAGGCTTCGGTGTTCGGCACCGCCCGGCTCGGCAGCCTCCTGCGGCGCAGGAGCGGATAGCCGATCTGACCGAAATAGGTGGAAGGGATCGGATCGTCGACGCCGTACTTGTCCGGCACCTTGTCACCGGTGGGATTGTAGGTGCCGAACAGCATGTCGAGGAAAGGCAACTGCCCGGCGAAGTTCTTGTCATAGGCTTCGCGCTGGTTGGCATGGTGCCAGCGATGGAACTGCGGGCTGGCGATCAGCCACTTCAAGGGGCCGAACGGGCCCGCACGTTTGAATGCACAAGCAGCGTATGTCCAAGGTAGATAGTCGAAAAGACGGCGATCGACGCTTCCGAGAAGCCGAGGAAAAAGATCGGCGTCAGCGATATCGCCTTTGTGACGATGGCGACCGGACGTTCATCAACACCTGGGAAGACAGGAAGGTCGTGAACGCGGTCAAGGCGACCGGCCGCAAGCAGCTCATCATCGCCGGCCTGTGGACCGAGATCTGCGTCGCCATGCCGGTTATCCAGGCGTTGGGCGAAGGCTGGGACGTCACGGTCATCGCCGACGCCTCGGGCGGCACGTCGGTCGAAGCGCACGAGGTCGCCATCCAACGCATGATCGCGGCCGGCGCAAACATGATGACCTGGCTGGCGCTGGCATCGGAGTGGCAGCGCGACTGGGCGCGTACCGAGCACGTCGGCGAGCTGACGGAAGTGCTCAAGCAGCACGCCGCTGGCAGCGGCATCGCGTACCTCTGGGAGCAGCAACTGCTCAACACGCCTGTGCCGAGCACCGCCGGCTGAACTGGGTGGGGTGACGAAAGCGTTGAGCGATCCAGCGTCAACATGCTGAGCCGGGTCACCCCCGCCCACAAGACGAGCCGCCTGAATGCAGGGCGGCCGGCCGTCATCAACGATCACTTCCTCCATCCATTGGCCGCGACTACAGTCGGCGCAGCCTGGCTATCTATCGCCTCATTGAAAGGCCATGGAGATGTTCGGCGGAGCGCTTCCGAGAGGAAATGGACGTCATCTATCCGAACTTCAAAGTCAGCCTGACGCAACAGGGCGCTCGTGATCGATGACCTCGCAGCTCGGATATATCGACTTGGAACAGAGGACCTTGCAACCAATCGACAACCCGCTGGGCACGAGGTTGTCATCATGTCTTAGGTACAAACCGCTACCCATGTCTCCGGAATGGACCTGAGCGGGATGGCGGAGGAAGTGGGATTCGATTCTTGCCTCCGATCCAAGCAAATCAAGAAATCTAAGAATCGATTGTTACACAGCATGTTACGCGCCAGTCAGACGGTGCGGACACGAGCGCGGCCCTTCCCGAAAATGCTAGTGGTGAATCTGTCTAGAGCGAGGCAACGGAGCAGTGCACGGTGCCGTTTGCGAAGGCCCTGAGGAATGATCGTGGAGAAAGGCCGCCTTCAGGATCAGCTAGACGCGCTCAAGGCTCCGCTTCTCGGCAAGCAATATGGATGAGCAACGAACGAGTGCCGGTTCCAGCACCTAAGCTGATTTGCGGCTATTGGCCTTTGGCCGATCTTGGCCGATCCCTTCCTTGGCGAGGCTCTTTCGAAGAACTGAGGCCAAGTCGACCACGTTCTCCTTGGGTTTCGGTACCGGTTTCGGGGGTTTTTTGCCCTTGCGCTTGGCGTCAATCATGGCAATCAACGCGTCCTCGTAGGTGTCCTCGAATTTCGAAGGATCGAACTTTGTCACCTTCTTGTCGATGAGAAGCCCCGCGATTTCGAGCAAATCCGAATCATATTTTGCGCTCTTCACATCGTCGAAGACGGTGTCTTCCGATGTCATCTCATTGTGGGTCCGTAGCTCGGTCAGCAACATCCCTTTTCCAAGGGGCTGTATCAACACTTCGCGCCCGCGCTGATAGAGTACGACGCAGGAGCGTGCCGCAACGCGCTTCTTGGCCATCGCATCGCGCAGGACGGCAAAGGCCTCCAGGGAGGCACCGTCTGCCGGGATCAAGTAATATGGTTTCTCCAGAAAACGTGTGTCGATCTCGGCAACCGGAACAAAGGAATCGACGTCAAGTGTATGCTGCGACGTAAGCTTCAGTTTCTTTAACTCGTCCGGCTCGACGTGGATGAAATCATCCTTGTCCGCCTCATACCCTTTGATCTGATCCTCGGCTTCGACAACGTCGCCAGTCTCTTCATCGACATAGGCGCTTTTGACGGGTAAACCGTCCTTGCGGTTCAAAATCTTGAAGTGGATCTTGGATGCCTCGCTTGTGGCACCCACTATCTTTACCCCGCATGACACGGAACCGACCCTCAGAAAGCCCTTCCAGACCGCGCGTGGCGCCACCATGCCGTTTCTCCTAGACGTCGATCCGGCACAACGTCAGGCACACGGTTCTGTTCCTCAACGTTGGCAGTACCCTCGCCAATGTTAGTTATTCTTCACGGTAGTCCAGCAGCTTTGCATGGCGCAGTTTTTCTTCGCCCTTCAGAAAAACTTGACCCGGCCGACCAAGCCTGGCTTGATCCTCTCGGCCTTGTCTTCTTTAAGCCCTTCGGCACGGGACGCCGATCTTGCCCTGCACGCGCTCCGACAGGCTGTTGAATATGCCCAGCAGCAGGTTGATAGGCCGGCTCGATGTAGGTCCAGTTTTGGGCTTATGCGAATGTCCGCAAAGCGCCCTCATTCCTGTCGTTTGGGTCGTGTGTTTGCCGGCCTGAAAGCGGACATCGATTTTGTCAGAAATGGCGGACGCGCCGAACCGCGAAGCAGGTCTTTCTTTTGGTTGGCTCAAGCTACGTGAAAGGGACGCCTTGTCGGCCTTGTGCCGGAACTGTCTCGTGATCCAATTCACTGGATTACAGTGGCCTCCATGCCTATGAAATGAAACGCCAGCCCAAAGTTCCATAAGGCATTACTAATTTAAATTCTTGTTGTGGGCGGGTGGCGAGCTGTTCGTTCTGAACGGCTTCGGTCTGATTTGGGATGAGATATCGTTTCGCGCGCTGGCGTAGCAATGCGCTGTTTTTGTCATTTTGCAATCCATGTCGGGCAAGTGGCCGCCTTACCGGCTCTTGTCAGCGCATAGGCGCGCGATAGTTTTTGTGGGGAAGGGACTTCGATCAAAAGGAGCCGACGATGGAACACCAAACTCTAAGTCAATTGCAGACAATTGCAGAAGTAGAACCCCTCTCGACATACCCGATCATGACCCGGCAACAGCGTATTGAGCGCTGGGCAGAGTTGCTGGCACAACATCCCGAGCGACGCCTGAGAGCCCTTACCGGCACTGAGTATCTGAAGCGGGAAGCCCGCGACGCAGCACGCGGTGAGGGCTCGCCAATTACAGTGG
>NZ_RZRT01000058.1:2295-32681 GCF_003998295.1 Mesorhizobium sp. M7A.F.Ca.US.011.01.1.1 | reverse complement strand
TGCCAAGCGAACAGTCGAAACCGTCTGTGACGCCATCGGCCAAATCCTCGGCACCGTCACGTCAACCGAATGCCGAAATTACTTCACAGAGGCAGGCTATGCCCAACCTAAATTCATCCCGCTCTAGCAATTTTAGACCATCGGTCTACCATACCGACCAATGGTCTATAATTCAAGCGAGCTGTGCAGAAGGTTCATCATGCCCCGAGTCATCAAGCATCCGGAGTTCAGGCGAGAAGAACTTCTGGACCATGCCCAGACGCTTTTCCTGACGCAGGGCTATGACAAAGCGAGCCTCAACAACGTGATTGCGTCCGCCGGCGTCTCCAAGGGCGCCTTCTATCACTACTTCCCCTCCAAGGAGGCTCTTCTGGAAGCCTTGGCCGATCGCTTTGCAAGACAGGCACTGGCTGGGGTGCAAGACATAATCGACGATCCGGGCCTAGACCCGCTTGGCCGCCTGAATGGCCTGCTCAGCCAGTCGCGGCGGGCCAAGATCGAGACCGCGCCGGAAGCTTGGACTCTTTTCGAGACGATGTTTCGGCCTGAGAATCTGGTGCTTTTCCACCGTATCAATCTGGCCGCCAGCGCGTCGTTTTCACCTCTGCTGGTCAAGATCATCAGGCAAGGGATCGAAGACGGCACTTTCAGGACCTTCGATCCGGAAGGTGTCGCCGACATCGTCATGCAATTCGGCATGGCCACGCGTGACGTCGTTGCCAAGGCCATTGCCGGCGGCAGCGACGCCGACATGGAGATCGCGATCGAGGCCCTGGAGAAACGCGTCAGGCTCTACGAGATCGCTCTCGACCGCATACTGGGCCTGCCCGATGGAAGCATTCGGATCGGCGAGCCCGGCTATGTGCGCACCGTCATGACGGCCAGGCGGCGAACGAGTGCCGGCCAGGCGCGGTGACCGGCCGAGCCTGATATCTAGTCCTTGTCCCAGCGCGGCCGGCGCATCGAAAACACCTCGTCGACGCTGGCATAGTCCATATAGCCGAGACGGGCGACATTGCCGGCCTTGGTGATGTCGAACAGGCCGTCTGTCAGGAAGGCGTCGTCGATGTGCACGCCGACCACCTCACCGGCAACAATCACAGCGCTTGTCGGCGATCCGTCCAGCGCCTTTGGCCGAAAAACTTCCGTCACCCGGCATTCGAGCGCTGCCGGCGCTGCCGCCACGCGCGGCGGCGCGACGAGGCGCGACGGCGCCATGGCATAGGCGAACTCATTGACGCCGCGCGGTGCGTTGACCGATGTGCGGTTCATCTTGTCGGCAAGATCGCGGCTGACCAGATTGGCGACGAACTCACCGGTCTCCTGCGCGAAAGAGGCGCTGTCCTTCTCGCCCTCGGAGGAGAACCAGACAATGAACGGCCGTGTCGAAACGGCATTGAAGAAGGAGTATGGAGCAAGGTTGATCTCACCAGCCCTGTTCAGCGTTGAAATCCAGCCGATCGGACGCGGCGCCACGATCGCCTTCGAAGGGTCATGCGGCAGGCCGTGGCCCGTTGAGGGTTCGTAGAACATTCAGCCAGCCCACGGCCCCGAATAGTCACTGTACAGCTTTGCCGGATCGGGCCGGGGCCGCTCCGGCGCCGGGCCGGCATAGGAGCCGATATGGATGAAGCCGACGACGCGCTCCTGCGGCGCCAGCCCCAGCAGCGCCCTGCCCTCCGGCACATCCGAATACCAGTTGCTGATCATGTTGGTGCCATAGCCCAGCGCGTTGGCTGCTATCATCAGGTTCATCGCCGCCATGCCGCCCGACAGGAACATTTCCCATTGCGGGATTTTGGGATTCTCCCGGGGGATAGATACGACGCCGATCACCAGCGGCGCGCGTGAGAACCGCGCCAGTTCCTGATTGCGGCGGCCTTCCGGCAATGGGCCCTCCCGCTGCTCTGCAAGCGCTGCCAGTTGCCTGCCGATCTCGACGCGGGCGTCGCCACGGTAGACGATGAAGCGCCAGGGCTCCAATCGGCCATGGTCGGGCACCCGCGAAGCAGCAGTGATCATCGTCGCGATCTCCGCATCACTCGGCGCCGGCTGCTTCAGATCGGGGATCGGAGCGGAGTTTCGGGTCAGCAGGAAATCGATGATCGGCGACGCCATGGGCGCAAGTCTCCTGAACATTCTGTTTTGAGCTGAAGCGCACCATCGGGAATTCGGCGGCTCGGGCATTGGCGCGGGATACGCCGGACGGAAGAGAGTCGTATCGATCGGACTCTTAAGCCTTGAAATTGCCACCGCCATGGGCTTCAACGCAAGGCATGTTTGAGGGGACTGTCCGTCTTTTCCTGATCTGGCTCGGTGCCCTGCTGTTGATGGCGCCGGTTTCGTTCGCCATGGCGCAGAACGTCGACGGTGTCAGCGACCTGAAGCTTCCGGGAATTTCGAGCTACGCGACGCCGAAAGGCGAGACGTCACTGGCACTAAGCGGCGGCGGCGCCATCACGCTGTCCGCCCAGTTGACCGACAAGGGTTCCGACATCACGCGCGGCATCGTCTGGCGGGTCTTCAAGCCCGAAGCCGTCAACGGCAAATTGCCGATGGTCGCCTCCTCCCATGGCGGCACCGCCGTCTTCCAGCTCGAGCCTGGCAGCTATCTGGTTCACGCCTCCTACGGCCGGGCCGGCGCCACCAAGCGCATCACTGTCGGCAAGGACGCCAAGCGCGAAAGCCTCGTGCTCGATGCCGGTGGCCTCAAGCTCGACGCCGTGCTGTCCGGCGGCGTGCGCATTCCGCCAAAGAAGCTGCGCTTTTCGATCTACGAGGGCACCGCCGAGGCCAATGGCGACCGCGCGCTGATCATTCCCGATGTCGAGCCCAACAGCGTCGTGCGGCTCAACGCCGGCATCTACCACATCGTCTCGACCTATGGCGCGGTCAACGCGGTCATCCGCTCCGACATCCGCGTCGAGGCCGGCAAGCTGACCGAAGCCACCGTCGAGCACCACGCCGCCGAGATCACGATGAAGCTGGTGCGCGAGACCGGTGGCGAGGCGATCGCCGATACGTCTTGGTCGCTGCTCAACGAATCCGGCGATCCGATCAAGGAAACCGTCGGCGCCTTCGCCTCGATGGTGCTGGCCGAGGGCGACTACACCATCATCGCCAAGAACCGCGACCGCATCTACCAGAAGGATTTTACGGTCGTGGCCGGGCAGAACCAGGAAATCGAGGTTCTGGCCACCGAGGCCGCGGCGATGGATCCCGAAGAAGGTGCGGATTAACCTTCGTTCCTGTATCAAGCCGCCATCTTGGTCCGCGCCGGCAGGAAGGGAATGCGGCGGCGCGGCAAAACTGGCGCCAGGTCGAACACGCCGCGATAAAGGCGGTCGAGCAATGCCTTGCGGTCGCGCAATGGCTCCAGTTCGCTCCAGTTCAACACCACGCCGACGCGCACGTCGATCGCCTTGCCGGACAGCCGCGCGAATTCATGGATGAGCAGCGAAGTACGCAGCGTCAGCGAGGCCTTGCCGACGAATTTCGCCAGCCGGCCGTCGCGCTCGGCCATGTTCATCGGCCCGCTGACCAGATGGAACAGCCTGCCGTTCTGCCCGGAAAAATGCATCGGAATGACCGACGCCTTGGCGTCCTGGACGAGACGGGCCGGAAACATCTTCCACGGCAGATCGCGCGCCCGGCCAAAACCTTTTGGCGCGGTGGCTACACCGCCGGCCGGAAACACCACGATGGTGACGCCCTCTTTCAACAGCCGCACCGCCTCATGGCGCACGGCCATGTTGTTCTTCAGCGCGTCCTTGGTCTCGGAAAAGTCGATCGGCAGCGAGTAGGGCTCCATCTCGCGGATCTTGAGCAGATCCTTGTGGATCATGACCCGGAACGGACGTCCGAGCTGCTCGGCCAGCGACAGCATGGCGATACCGTCGCCGATACCGAACGGATGATTGGCGACGATCACCAGCGGCGTGTTCGGCAATCGCGCGGGCGGCCACTGATCAGCAGTCCGCACCCGCACGTCGATCAGATCGAGCATACGGCTGAACACGCGTTCGCCTGTCGGCACGACCTGGCGGCGCCAGAAATCATAAAGTGCTGTGTAGCGGTCGCGGCCCGACAGGCCTTCGACCGAATGAATGAACCAGCGCGTCAGCGCCGGCTGGCACGGATTGGCATAGGAAAGCTCGGGAAAGGGTCGTTCGCGCAATTTCAGCTTGAGCATAAGGGCTCGTTACAAGGTCGGCGTGACAAGGATATGAAAATGGCGGTGGATCGCTCCACCGCCATTTGGTCGAAAACTATGCAGATCAGGCCGCGCGTTTGCGCCGGCGATCGGGTGTAACAGCTTCCTCGGCCAGTTGCGCGATCGCCTGGTCAAGGCCAAGCGATTCCTGGTCGCGCGAGCCCAGCCGGCGCATGTTGACGGTCTGCTCTTCGGCCTCGCGCTTGCCGCAGACGAGGATGACCGGAACCTTAGCCAGCGAGTGCTCGCGGACCTTGTAGTTGATCTTCTCGTTGCGCAGATCCGCTTCCGCCAACAGCCCTGCGGCCTTCAGCTTGGCCACCACCTCGGTCGCATAGCCGTCGGCATCCGACGTGATCGTCGCCACCACCACCTGCAGCGGCGCGAACCACAGCGGAAAATGGCCGGAATAGTTCTCGATCAGGATGCCGAGGAAGCGCTCCATCGAGCCGCAGATGGCGCGGTGCACCATCACTGGCTGCTTCTTCTCGGAATCGGAGCCGATATAGAAGGCGCCGAACCGTTCCGGCAGGTTGAAGTCGACCTGCGTCGTGCCGCACTGCCATTCGCGGCCGATGGCATCCTTGAGCACATATTCGAATTTCGGTCCGTAGAAGGCGCCCTCGCCCGGATTGATCGAGGTCTTGATGCGATTGCCGGATCGTGTCCTGATCGTCTCCAGCACGCTGCCCATGATTGCTTCGGCGTGATCCCAGGCTTCGTCGGTGCCGACGCGTTTGTCGGGCCGCGTCGAAAGCTTGACGCTGATTTCGTCAAAACCGAAATCGGCATAGGTCGACAGGATCAAATCGTTGATGCGCAGGCACTCCGCCGCCAGCTGCTCCTCGGTGCAGAAGATGTGCGCATCGTCCTGCGTGAAGCCGCGCACACGCATCAGCCCGTGCAGCGCGCCCGACGGCTCGTAGCGATGCACATTGCCGAATTCCGCAAGCTTCACGGGTAGATCGCGATAGGACTTCAACCCATGCTTGAAAATCTGCACATGGCCCGGACAGTTCATCGGCTTCAACGCGAAGACCCGGTCGTCATCGGTGTCGTCGCCGGCGACCGTCACCTTGAACATGGCGTCGCGATACCAGCCCCAATGGCCTGACGTCTCCCACAGGCTCTTGTCGAGCACCTGCGGCGCGTTGACCTCCTGATAGCCCTGCTCGTCGAGACGGCGGCGCATGTAGTTGACCAGGTTCTGGAACATCTTCCAGCCCTTGGCATGCCAGAAGACGACGCCCGGTCCCTCTTCCTGGAAATGGAACAGGTCCATCTCGCGGCCGATCTTCCTATGGTCGCGCTTCTCGGCCTCCTCCAGCATCATCTGGTAGGCTTCGAGCTGCGCCTGATCAGCCCAGGCCGTGCCGTAGATGCGGGTCAGCATCGGGTTGTTCGAATCACCGCGCCAATAGGCGCCGGCCACCTTCATGAGTTTGAAGGCATTGCCGATCTGCCCGGTCGAGGCCATGTGCGGGCCACGGCAGAGGTCGAACCAGTCGCCCTGCGCATAGATCTTGAGATCCTGATCCTCAGGAATGGCGTCGATCAGCTCCAGCTTGTAGCGCTCGCCCTTGTCAGCAAAGACTTTTTTCGCCCTGTCGCGCGACCAGACTTCCCTGGTGAACGGCTTGTTGCGCGCGATGATCTCGCGCATCTTCTTCTCGATCACCGGAAAATCGTCAGGCGTGAACGGCTCGTTACGGGCGAAGTCGTAGTAGAACCCGTTCTCGATCACCGGCCCGATGGTCACCTGCGTTCCCGGCCACAATTCCTGCACGGCTTCCGCCAGCACATGGGCCGCGTCGTGGCGGATCAGCTCCAGCGCGCGCGGGTCGTCGCGGGTGACGATCTCGACCTTGCCGGACTTGCCGAGCGGATCGCTGAGATCGCGAACCGTGCCGTCGATCGCATAGGCGACCGCCTTCTTGGCCAGCGATTTCGAGATCGATTCGGCGAGGCCAGCACCGGTCATCGCCGCGTCGTATTCGCGGACGGAGCCATCGGGAAATGTCAGAGAAACGGAATTCAGCATATATATCTCCTATCCAGTCCCGCAAACGAGCGCGGGTGGTTGAAATGCATGTCGCCCAAAAGTGTATGGCGGTTTTGGGTTACGACATGCATAGGGAAAAGCCGGATGCGTCCGGCAGCGGCTGTCTTTTATGGACAGATTCCGCCTCCGTAAAGCCCGGCTCAAATGTCAGCGTTCATTTGATGAGGAGCGGCAGGTCCTTCAGGAACGCGGCCCGGGTCTTGAGGCCCTTGGGCATGTCGGTGCGGTTGGTGTCGACGACAAGCCGCGCAAAGACGATCTGGCGGCCATCCTTTTGCGCCCAGCCGACGAACCAGCCGAGCGAACGCTTGTCCTGAACCTTGTCGACGTCGTTGCGCAGCCTGGTGCTTCCGGTCTTGCCTTGCACCGTCCAGCCTCCGGCCTGGAAGGTCGGGATGATGGCTGATGTCATGTCGTAAGCCCTGGCCGAGACAGGCAGCTTGCGGGCCAGCAGCTTGCGCAGGAATTCGACCTGCTCGACCGGCGTGATCTTGAGCGAGGAATTCACCCAGGACTTGGTCAAACCATCATTCTTGCCGGGATTGCCGGAAACATCGGCGTTGCCGTAGTCGAATTTCGAGACATAACCGGCAAAACTCTCAGACCCAAGCCGGCGGGTGATTTCCCGGGAAAACCACAGGATCGAATCTCGCTCCCAGACCACCGGATCGACGGTCTTCTGATCCCGCTTCACCGCGTTGAATTCAGGCTTGTAATCCCAGCTCGGCGTGTGCTCGTCGCTCAGGATCCCGCTGTCATAGCCGATCAGCGACAACGGCACCTTGAACGTCGAAGCCGGGCTGAACCGCTCGTCGCACACCCCGTCCTGGTAAAGCGTCTTGCCGCTCGCCGCATCGGCGATCACCGTGCACTGCACGTCCCCAAGCGGCGCCGATTGCGCGCGCAGCGGAAATCCCAGCAGCCAGGCGAGCAGGAACAGTATCCCGGCAAAGATGAAGGGAAGACGGTCGAAATTGCGCATTTTCTGCTCGCTCCAGAAGGGGGTTCGCGAGCGGCTTAGCGAGGTCTCTTGTCTCGATTTTGTCTCAAATGCGCAGTCTTTGTGCAGGCTGTTGTTAACCCTACCGGATTGTAAACGGGCAGAGCCGTCGGGACCTGACTGACGCGATCACCCCTGCGCTTCGCCGCGCTTGCTGCCGATCCGCCAGTACCGCCATGGCGTGAACCAGACATAACGATCCTCCAGCACCTCCGGCACGAGGTCTATGCCATGCGTGCCGAATGGCCCGCAGCGCAGCACCCGGAAAAATCCCATCCAACCGCCCGCCCACAGGCCATGGCGGGCGATCGCCTCATGGGCATATTCCGAACAGGTCGGCAGATGCCGGCAGGAATTGCCGACAAAGCCCGACAGTGTCAGCTGGTAGAGGCGCACGAGCGACGTGCCGAGGAGACGGCCCGGCGTCTTGCGCCATGGACCGGGCCAGTTACGGCCACGTTTCGGCGGCCGGGCGATATGCGCATGCCCATGCTGGTCGCGCACCACAGTCTCCGTATCGCGTTTCCCACGCGATAGATGTGGGCTTCTACTGGAGAACGCAATCCCGCGCCCTGCATGGCCCCACCGTCACGGACGGAAACGACGAAACGGCTGCCAGTCAGCCGAAGCCACCCACCGGCCACGACTGGTCGGCTCTTCGTAACGCTTTTCATGCTGCCTTTCGTCACGCCATTGAAACGTTGCGATCCGCATGACATCGCCAAAGATGCTCAGCAACTGGATCATGGTCGGTCTCCTTTGATGCGATTAGACGGCCGCTGGCCTTCGCCTTCAAACGAGTATAATTTCCACTTCGGATAATCCTGGGTTATGCGAATGAAGCGCGGGCGCCTGCCGCTGACGGCATTGAGGAGCTTCGAGGCGGCGGGCCGGCATCTGAGCTTCAGCCGGGCCGCCGAGGAGCTTTTCGTCTCGCAGGCAGCGATCAGCCGGCAGATCCGCGAGCTCGAAATCTTCCTTCGCCAGCCCTTGTTCGAACGTCACCATCGTCGCGTCGAACTGACCGACACCGGCCGGCGTCTGCTGGATCAGCTCGTCAGAAGTTTCGACGCCATCGATACCTTGCTTGGAGAACTGGTGGCGACACCGGCGCAGTCCGTGGTCCGTGTCAGCGTCGAGCCATCGCTTGCATCCGTGTGGCTGGTGCCACGGCTCAACCGGTTTCGCCAATTGCGGCCTGACATCGACATCTCGCTCGAGGTCGATCCAAGGCTGATCGAGTTCCGTAGCGATCAGCCGGAGCTTGCCTTGCGCTTCAGCGCACATACCACCGCGTGGCCGCGCAGCGAAGCCGAGCAACTTGCTTCGACAGTCGACTCACCTGTTCTGTCGCCGGCGCTGCTTGCCTCGGGCCCCGCCCTCGAGAAGCCGATCGATCTTGGTCGCTACACGCTTTTGCACGAGGAGAACCGCCAAGGCTGGGCGCGCTGGTTCGAAGCGGCCGGCGTGCCCGGCGACGCCGTGCCGGCGCGCGGGCCGATGCTGGCGGATGCGTCGCTTTCAAAGCAGGCCGCCTTGCTCGGACATGGCGTTGCACTGGGCGATCTCTTGCAGATCGGCGGAGAAATCGCGTCCGGCGCGCTGGTCAAGCCGTTCGACATCGACGTCGCATCCGGCGCCTATTGGCTGGTGGCCAGAAGCTTGCGCGATCTGTCGGAGCCGGCCGCCGCGTTCGCGGACTGGGTACGCGGCGAATTTGCCGAAAGCAGACGTGCATTGTAAACGGTCGGTTGCCGGCCCTCAGGCTGCCTCTTCGGCGCGCTTCTCGATCTGGCCGATGGCGTCGACCACGGCGTCGAAAGTCAGCATGGTCGAGGCATGACGGGCCTTGTAATCGCGCACCGGCTCCAGATATCTGAGGTCCGCGAAGCGACCGTCCGGCGGGGCGCCATTTTCCTTGAGCATCTTCAGCATGGTGTCGCGCACCGCGCGCAATTCCTCGGCGCTCGCGCCGACGACATGTTGCGCCATGATCGATGACGACGCCTGGCCGAGCGCACAGGCCTTCACATCATGGGCAAAGTCCGTGACCACGCCGTCCTGCATCTTGAGGTCGACGGTGACCGTGGAACCGCATAGCTTGGAGTGCGCCTTGGCGGTTGCGTCAGGATGATCGAGCCGGCCGATGCGGCCAATGTTCCCGGCAAAACCGAGAATTTTCGCGTTGTAGACCTCGTTTATCATTATTTTCCAATCCGTCGCCGCCAAGCGAACAGCGATTGCCGCTGTCGTGTCTTCCTTTCGCTCGCTATGACCTTATATAATGGTGGCAGTCCGGTATCGACAAGAAGACGAAAGCCAATGTCCTTGCCGGGAAGTTCACGCCGCTTACGGGGCTGGAAACGGGGCGAGTTTCCGACACCGAAAGGTCGTGGTCCGTTCAACTCGTTCCTCCGCCGAGAGGGACTACGGGAGACGCCTTTATGGATGCCGTCATCAAGAAGCTCATGCCACAGTCAGCCTATATGGAAAAGCCGGTCACCGACCGGCCGAGCGAAGCCGAAGTCGAAGCCGCCGTGCGCACGCTTTTGCGCTGGACCGGCGACAATCCGGACCGCGAGGGGCTGGCCGACACGCCGAAGCGGGTGGCAAAGGCCTACCGCGAAATGTTCGGTGGCTACGACATGTGCCCGGCCGACGAGCTCGGCCGCACCTTCGAGGAGGTCGCCGGCTACGATGATCTGGTCATCGTCAAGGACATAACATTCCATTCACATTGCGAGCACCATATGGTGCCGATCATCGGCAAGGCGCATGTCGGCTATCTTCCGGACGGCAAGGTCGTCGGCCTGTCCAAGATCGCCCGCGTCGTCGATATCTTCGCCCACCGCCTGCAGACCCAGGAGGCGCTGACGGCGCAGATCGCCGGCGTCATCCAGGACGTGCTCAATCCACGCGGCGTCGCCGTCATGATCGAGGCCGAGCACATGTGCATGGCCATGCGCGGCATCCGCAAGCAGGGTTCAACCACGCTGACCTCGACCTTCACCGGCGTTTTCAAGGACACGCCCGAAGAGCAGGTCCGTTTCGTCACCATGGTGCGCGGCGGCGGGGTCTGATCGGCCCTCGCCGGCCATCAACACAAGGACCGGCGATGTCGGCACTGGAATTTCCAAAAGCTCCGTTGGACAAGAAAGCGCTTGAGGAAGGCGCGGTGTTTTCGCCGCGCTTCGATGCAGCCGGGCTGGTCACGGTCATCGTGACAGACGCCGCGGACGGCATGCTGTTGATGGTTGCGCATATGAATGCGCAAGCACTGGCACTGACACTGGAGACCGGCATAGCCCACTACTGGTCGCGCTCGCGCGACGCACTTTGGAAAAAGGGCGAAACATCAGGCAATTTTCAGCATGTCGTCGAGATGCTCACGGATTGTGACCAGGATGCCATATGGTTGCGCGTCAAAGTGTTGGGCCACGACGCAACCTGTCACACTGGCCGGCGTTCATGCTTTTATCGGACGGTGGGGCTGATCGATGGCAAGGGGACGCTTGCCGACGACGGCAGCAAGCCGCTGTTCGATGCGGAAAAAACGTATCGGAAACCACTAGCTTGAACCTTCTGCCTGACACCGACCACACAGATTCATCATTTCGATACGGCCCGCTCGTATAGTAGCCGTGGGACAAGGGAGATCATGATGCTCGAGTGGGCGTCATTGCGTAACAGACCAGATGTCAGGGAGGCCAACGGCCTGTCCTCGTCAGGCGGCGCGTCCGAAACGAACTGCCAGAAGAAAACAGGCATTTCGCTCGCCTTGGGTGGCGGTTGCGCCCGCGGCTGGGCGCATATAGGCGTGCTGCGCGCGCTCGACGAGGCCGGCATCGAAGTATCGATGATCGCCGGCACCTCGATCGGCGCGCTGGTCGGCGGCTGCTATCTCGCCGGTAAACTGGACGAACTGGAAGAATTCGCCCGCAGCCTGACCAAGCGCCGCATCTTCGGCCTGCTCGATCTCAATTTGCGCGGCAGCGGCCTGTTCGGCGGCATGAAGCTCGATGCAAGGCTGCGCGAGCACATGGCCGGCATTCGTTTTGAGGACCTGACCAAGCCGTTCGTGGCGGTCACCTCCGAAATCCGCACCGGCCACGAAATCTGGCTGTCGAGCGGCTCATTGATCACCGCCATGCGCGCCTCTTATGCGCTTCCCGGCGTGTTCGAGCCGGTGAATTGCAATGGCCGCGTGCTGGTCGACGGCGCGCTGGTCAACCCCGTACCGGTTTCGGTCTGCCGCGCCTACGAGCAGCCGCTCGTCGTGGCGGTCAACCTTCACTATGATCTGTTCGGCCGTGCCGCGGTGATAAAACACAGCGCCGGCGAACTGGTCATCGAAAAGGACGCACCAAGGCCCGGCAAGGTCGACGCCGAGCACCAGTCGCATCAGACGCGGCTCGGCATTACCGGCGTCATGGTCGAGGCCTTCAACATCATCCAGGACCGCATTTCGCGTGCCAGGCTTGCCGGCGACCCGCCCGATATGTCGCTGCAGCCGAAGCTCAGCCATATCGGCCTGACCGAGTTCCACCGCGCCGACGAGGCGATCAACATCGGCTATCAGGCGACGATGGCCCAGATCGGCGAGTTGACCCGGCTGCAGACCGTTCTCGCCTGATCAAAACCTACGCACGCGCCGCATCGGTGATGCGAAACTGCACGGTGCGGTTGCCGTTCCAGTAATTTCCCGACAGCGAACCGGCGACGTGGATTGTCTTGCCCCGGTTCTTGAACAGAAATTCGCCAAGCGCGGTATCGACGGCGCGAAAGGCGATCGCCTGGATGCGGCCGCCGCTTTCCGATTGCAGCTCGACGCGGATGTGGTTGGTGCCGACCGGCCGCGCATCGGCTAGTCGGTGGCGCGGCAGCGCGAAAACGGGGGCAGCGTGCCCGGCACCGAAGGGTCCGGCCTTCTCCAGCGCATCGAGCAGGCTGAGCGTCGCGCCTTCAGCGGCAAGCGCACCGTCTATGGCCAGGCTTTCCTCGCCCTGCAGGCGGAACACGTCGGCTGCCGCCCGCTCTTCGAAAAACGCCCTGAGTTCGCCAAGCTTTGCCCGCTCGACGGTGATGCCCGCCGCCATGCCATGGCCGCCGCCCTTGACGATCAGCCCCGCAACGGCCGCCTCGCGCACCAGCCGGCCGAGGTCGAATCCCGAGACCGAGCGGCCCGAGCCGGTGCCGATGCCCACAGCATTGAAGGCGATGGCGAAGGCGGGCCGCCGGGCATGATCCTTCAATCGCGAAGCGAGCAGGCCGACAATACCCGGATGCCAGCTGTTGGAAGCGGTGACGACGATCGCCGGGCCGTTGCCGCCGGCAAGCTCGGCATCGGCCTCGACGCGCGCCGCCGCGAGCATCTCCTGCTCCATCAACTGCCGTTCCTGGTTGAGCCGGTCGAGCGTCTCGGCAATGGTGCGCGCCTCCACCGGGTCGTCGGTCGCAAGCAACCGGCTGCCAAGTGCGGCATCGCCGATGCGTCCGCCGGCATTGATGCGCGGGCCGATCAGATAGGCCAGATGGAAAGTGCTGATCGGCTCGCCGATGCGCGACACCCGTGCCAGTGCCGCCAGCCCTTCATTCTTCTGCTGGCGCGCCATCTGCAGCCCCTTGACCACGAAGGCACGGTTGACGCCGGTCAGTGGCACCACGTCACAAACAGTGGCCAATGCCACGATATCGAGCAGCGAAAGCAGGTCTGGCGGCGTAGCATCGGGCATGCGGCTACGCAGGATCCTGGCCGTCTGCACAAGGGCGAGGAAGACCACGCCGGCGGCACAGAGATGGCCCTGCCCGGAAAGGTCGTCGTCGCGATTGGGATTGACGACAGCGATTGCCGCCGGCAAGGCACCGCCGACCTGGTGGTGGTCGAGCACCACGACGTCGGCCCCGGCCTCGTTGGCGGCATCGATGGAAACGGCGCTGTTGGTGCCGCAATCGACAGTGACGATCAGTGTCGCACCACGCGAAACAAGTTCGCGCATGGCGTCGGGGTTGGGGCCATAGCCCTCGAAAATACGGTCCGGGATGTAGATTTCCGACGGCACCGAGAAATGCGTGAGGAACCGCTTCAGCAACGCCGACGAGGCGGCGCCGTCGACATCATAGTCGCCGAAGATCGCCACCTTTTCCCTGGCCATCACCGCGGCGGCGATGCGGGCCGCCGCCCTGTCCATGTCGGTCAGCGATGCCGGATCCGGCAGAAGATCGCGGATCGTCGGGTCGAGAAACCGCTCGGTCTGTTCGGCGGTGACACCACGGCCGGCAAGCACCCGCGCGACGATGTCCGGCACGCCATGGCCTTGCGCGATGGCGAGCGCAATCATGTCCTGGCGTTCTGTCAGCCGATGTTCCCAGGAAACCCCTGATACCGACTGCCTGACATCGAGGAAGAGGCGTTTTTCGCCGGTCATACGCTTTGCCAACTCATCGTTGGCCGCACGACAATGCATGCCGCCCATAAGTGCGCAGCGGTTTTGAGGCCACGACCTGCATTGGCAATTTCAAGCGCGTCACGTTCACGCGACGCTCTATAGGCCAAAGGCGGGCAAAGCCATGCGATTCACGGGTGTGCGCCGTCCCGGAATAGGTCAAGAAAACTGCGCTTTCCGCTTTTCAGCCTGTCGCCTAAGCCATTCGTCGGCCGCATCGCCCATCGTCTTTTCCACACCGTCCTTTAGCCAGGCCATGAAAGGCCGGTCGACCATGAATGCGTTGCCGCATTCCCGGATGAGAAAGCGACGCACATTCTGGGTGTTGCGATAGGATTTGTGATGGCGGTGGCACGCGAAATCGGATCCGCATGCCAGTCGAACGGTTTCATCGTCAAATCCCTGCAGCCAGCATCGGATGCGCCCGAATGGCTAACAATTGCAAGGCGGCTTCGCAAGCGGGCGTCAGAACTTATCCAGATCCTGATGGCGGGCCTTGATCTCGCGCACCGTCCGCGACGACGAGCGCAGCACGATCGTGTGGGTGGTGATGTAATTGTGGCCGAACTTGACGCCAGCCAGCATGTTGCCGTCGGTGACACCGGTGGCCGCAAACAGCACATCGCCGCGCGCCATGTCCTCCGTCCGATAGACCCGTTTCGGATTGGAAATACCCATCTTTGCCGCGCGAGCAACCTTTTCCGCTGTGTCGAGGATCAGCCTGCCCTGCATCTGGCCGCCGGTGCAGCGCAGCGCGGCAGCGGCCAGCACGCCCTCGGGTGCTCCGCCAGTGCCCAGATAAATATCGATGCCGGTTTCTTCCGGGTCCGTGGTGTGGATGACGCCGGCGACATCGCCATCGCCGATCAGCCGGATCGCGGCCCCCGTGGCGCGCACGGCATCGATCAGCTTGGCATGGCGCGGCCGGTCGAGAATGCAGGTGGTGATTTCCGATACAGCGACGCCCTTGGCCCGAGCGAGGCTGGCGATGTTCTCAGCCGCCGAGGCGTCGATGTCGATGACGCCGTCCGCATAGCCCGGACCGATGGCGATCTTGTCCATGTAGACGTCGGGCGCGAACAGCAGGCTGCCCTTTTCGGCGATCGCGATGGCCGCGAGTGCATTGGGCAGGTTCTTGGCGCAAATCGTCGTGCCTTCGAGCGGATCGAGCGCGATATCGACGGCCGGACCTTTGCCAGTGCCGACTTCCTCGCCGATGTAGAGCATCGGCGCCTCATCCCGTTCGCCTTCGCCGATCACCACCGTGCCCTTGATGGAAAGCCGGTTGAGTTCCTGGCGCATGGCATCCACGGCTACCTGGTCGGCCGCCTTTTCGTCGTCGCGTCCGCGCAGCCTGGCGGCCGCGACGGCGGCTCGTTCGGTGACGCGCACCAGTTCCATGGTGAGTATCCGGTCAAGGCCGGCGACGATGTTCTGGGCCACATTCATCTGGTGATTTCCTCGTTGGCAATGCGGCCCCCGCCGGAGGCGGGCCTGTTTTGTCAAACGAGCATGACAACGGCAAGACCTGCGGAAGATTTTATCGAATAGTCAGCAATATCAATCGATTAAACCGCATTTTTGAAACAAGGCCAGCCGGCCGCAATGAACCGGGCCGGCCTTGGAAAGCGAAAGTTAGACCTCTTCGGCGCTAGAAAACCGCAAGATATTTGAGCAGCGAAATGATGCCGATTATGAGGACGATAACCTGCACGATCTGCCTCATCCGGCCGTCGAGCGGCAGGCGCTGAACAAGATAGAGAACGAGGATGATGACGAGGAATGTGATCAGGATGCTGATCAAGGCGGATGAAGCCACAGTGCCCTCCTTAAAAATGATGTGCTGAAACAAGGAAACGAGCCGGCAAACCCGGCCCTATCGCGCCGTGGTCAATACCAGCGGCGCGACGTATCGTTCGTCGACTGACCTATGGCAAAACCGGCCATAAAGCCGAGCAAACCGATCACGCCGACCAGGGCAGTCGTCGTACCGGGGTTTTCGCGCGCTACTTCCGAGACGGACTGAGCTTGGCTGCGCAACTGCTGTGCGGTTCGCGACGCGCGGTTAGCCGCCGTGTCGTAGAACTCGGAAGCCTGTTCGCTGGCGTCATCGAGCATTTCCGCGCCCCGGGCCGAAATGTTCTTGTTGATCTTGGTGATCTCCCGGCGCAAATCGGCAATCTGCTTTTCCAGCGTCTTCTGGATGTCGTCGATATTAGGGGTGTCGGGCTTGTTGGTATCGGCCATGAAGCGGTTCCTCTGGTTGCTGACCAAGAGAACGGCGACGACACCAATTCGTTCCCGTGTGGCAGCTGTCCCCACCAGACCGGACCTCAATGCCTGCGGGATTCCTGTCCCGCAGGGCCTATCGGGCAAAAGCTACCCTGCCCGCTCGATGCGGATGACCTGTGGCTTGTCGGTCAGATGACCGTCCTTGGTGATGCCGTCGACGGCCTTGCGCACGGCCGCCTCCGTCGTCTCGTGGGTGACGAGGATCACCGTCTTCTGTGCCGCCGCCTCGCCATTGACTGCGTGCTGGACGATCGATTCCAGCGAAATGTCATTGTCGGCCATGCGCTTGGCGATAGCCGCGAACACGCCGATGCGATCATGCACGGTCAGGCGGATGAAATAGCCGCCGGCATGGCTGCGCATCTGCGCCTTCTTATAGGGTTTCAGCTCCTTCGCCGGCCGGCCGAAGACCGGACCATGCTGGAAGCCTGGCCGGCTCTTGGCGATGTCGGCGATGTCGCCGATGACGGCCGATGCGGTGGCGTTGCCGCCAGCACCAGGGCCTGACAGCAGCAACTCGCCCAGAATGTCGGTTTCGATCGCCACCGCATTGGTGACGCCATGCACCTGCGCGATGACCGATGCGGTCGGCACCATCGTCGGATGCACGCGCTGCTCGATGCCGCTCTCGGTGCGCTGGGCGACACCCAGCAGCTTGATCCGATAGCCGAGATCGGCGGCCGCGCGGATGTCGGCCTGGGTGATGTTGGAGATGCCTTCCATATAGATGTCATTGGCGGCGATCCTGGTGCCAAAGGCAAGGCTGGTCAGGATCGACAGCTTGTGCGCGGTGTCGTGGCCCTCGATGTCGAAGGTCGGATCGGCTTCGGCATAGCCCAGCCGCTGCGCGTCCTTCAGGCAAGCATCAAACGAGATGCCCTCGGCCTCCATGCGCGTCAGGATGTAGTTGCAGGTGCCGTTGAGGATGCCGAACACGCGGGTGACCGAATTGCCGGCCATCGCCTCGCGCATCGTCTTGATGACGGGAATGCCGCCCGCCACCGCCGCCTCGTAGTTGAGCAGCACGCCCTTCTTCTCGGCGATCTCGGCCAGCGCCACGCCATGCTTGGCCAGCAGCGCCTTGTTGGCGGTGACGACGTGACGGCCGGCTTCGAGTGCCGCCTTCACCGACGAGCGCGACGGCCCCTCGTCGCCGCCGATCAGTTCGACGAACACGTCGATTTCGGCGGTCTGCGCCATCTTGACCGGATCGTCGAACCACTTTGCCGAGCTGAGATCGACGCCGCGATCGCGCTTCGGGTCACGCGCCGAGACGGCGGTGACGATCACGTCACGCCCGCACTGGCGGGTCAGTTCCGCCGCCTTGTCGCGCAGCACACGCGCCACCGACGAGCCGACCGTGCCGAGGCCGGCAATTCCAACACGCAATGCTTCAGCCATGTCCGGCGACGTCCCTCAAAGTCAGATCGAATTTGCGTGCGGCAAGCTTACCGGTGAGCGGAGAGCGGCACGACATTGTTGGGCTGCTTGGCGCTGGTCGACAAGAAGCGCTTGATGTTGCGCGCCGCCTGCCGGATCCTGTGTTCGTTCTCGACCAGAGCGACGCGCACGAATTCGTCGCCATGCTCGCCGAAGCCGACACCGGGCGCCACGGCCACGTCGGCATGTTCGATGAGCAGCTTGGAGAATTCGAGCGAGCCGAGATGCCGGAACGGCTCCGGGATTGGCGCCCAGGCGAACATCGATGCCGCCGGTGCCGGAATGGTCCAGCCGGCGCGGCCGAAGGCATCGACCATCACGTCGCGGCGCTTGTGATAGATATCGCGCACCTCGGCGATGTCGGCGCCGTCGCCGTTGAGCGCGTGTGCCGCCGCCACCTGGATCGGCGTGAAGGCGCCGTAATCGAGATAGGATTTCACCCGCGTCAGCGCCGAGATCAGCCGCTCGTTGCCGACGGCAAAGCCCATCCGCCAACCGGGCATGGAGAAGGTCTTCGACATGGAGGTGAATTCGACGCAAACGTCGATCGCGCCAGGCACCTGCAGCACCGAAGGCGGCGGATCGCCGTCGAAATAGATCTCCGAATAGGCAAGGTCGGACAGGATGATGATGTCGTTCTTCTTGGCGAAGGCGACCACGTCCTTGTAGAAATCGAGCGAAGCGACCAGAGCCGTCGGGTTCGACGGATAGTTGAGGATCAGCGCCAACGGCTTCGGGATCGAATGCTTGACGCCGCGCTCGAGCGCTGGGATGAAGCCGTCATTGGGCTCCACCTGCAAAGAGCGGATGACGCCGCCCGACATGATGAAGCCGAAGGCATGGATCGGATAGGTCGGGTTCGGGCACAGGATCACGTCGCCGGGCGCCGTGATCGCCTGCGCCATGTTGGCGAAGCCTTCCTTCGAGCCAAGCGTGGCCACCACTTGCGTGTCGGGATTGAGCTTCACGCCGAAGCGCCTGCCATAGTAGGCGGCCTGGGCGCGGCGCAGGCCCGGAATGCCGCGCGACGAGGAATAGCGATGCGTGCGCGGGTCGCGCACGACCTCGCACAATTTGTCGACGATAGCCTTGGGCGTCGGCAGGTCCGGATTGCCCATGCCGAGGTCGATGATGTCGGCGCCTCGCGATCGGGCGCTGGCCTTGAGCCGGTTGACCTGCTCGAACACGTAAGGCGGAAGCCGGCGAACCTTGTGAAATTCTTCCATGGCAGTTCCAGACAGCGAAGGAGTGTTGGGCGCGCGCTATATACTTATTTGCAGGTAGGGTCGAGGGTGGGGTCGCATTTGGCTTCGATCTGCTTCAGCGTTTCGTCGCCATGCTTCTTGGCCAGATCCGTCAGCGCCGCCTGGTTGGCGACCTTCGGGCCGCCGCCCTTTGCCGCCTGCGCATTCTCATCCGCCTTCAATTGCGCGAGCTTGGCGTTCTTCTCGGCTTCGGTGAACTGCGACGCCGCCACTTGCGGCTTGATGTTCAGGTTCGGAAAGGTGCCGGTATCCTTCGGCCCCGTACCCGCAGCGACAGGCGTCGGGCCATTCGTGTTGGTGCTCGAGCACCCGGCAATCCCCATGAGGACGATCGCCACGCCGATGCGGCAAAAACGTCCGGCACCGAAAAAAACAGTCTCGCCAATATTAATCGTCATATTGTTTCCTTGGCAGCCGAGGTAGAGCGAGATTGGCCCGGTCGGATGTCCCATGTTAATATGTCAAGAAAAGGCCTCGGGAGGAACCCCGCCAACCATGTCCAAAACACCCGATTCGGGCAAAGCGGAAGATGACGAGCCTTCGACCGTCGAGCAATATCTGGTGAAGGACCCGGAACGCTTCGCCCTGAACATGGCGCGCATGATCGAGCAGGCCGGCAAGGCAGCTTCCGCCTGGGCTGAGCCGCGCGAAAAAGGCGACGTGCGCGACCATGTCGCCGAGCCCGTTGTCGATATGGTGAAGACCTTTTCCAAGCTCAGCGAATACTGGCTTGCCGATCCGCAGCGCGCGCTGGAAGCGCAGACGCGGTTGTTCTCCGGCTATATGACGGTCTGGGCCAACGCCATTCAGCGCACCAGCAACGCCGCGCAAGACACCGAAGACGCGGTCAAGCCGGAGCGCGGCGACAAGCGGTTCCTCGACCCGGAATGGGGCCGCAATGCCTTCTTCGATTTCCTCAAGCAGGTCTATCTCGTCACCTCGCGCTGGGCGGCCGATCTGGTCGAGCACGCCGAAGGTCTGGACGAGCACACCCGCCACAAGGCCGGCTTTTACGTCAAGCAGGTGTCCAACGCCATCTCGCCGTCGAATTTCATCCTGACCAATCCGGAACTGTTCCGTGAAACCGTCGCCTCGAACGGCGAAAACCTGGTGCGCGGCATGAAGATGCTGGCCGAGGACATCGCCGCCGGCAAGGGCGACCTGAAGCTGAGGCAGGCCGACTACTCCCCCTTCGAGATCGGCAGGAACATCGCCACCACTCCCGGCAAGGTGGTCGGCCGCAGCGACGTCGCCGAAATCATCCAGTACGACCCGGCCACCGAGACGGTGCTCAAGCGGCCCCTGCTGATCTGCCCGCCATGGATCAACAAATTCTACATCCTCGATCTGAACCCGCAGAAGTCCTTCATTCGCTGGGCGGTTGAACAGGGCCACACCGTGTTCGTCATCTCCTGGATCAATCCGGACGAGCGCCACGGCACCAAGAGCTGGGAAGCCTATATCCGCGAGGGTCTGCAATACGGCCTCGACACGGTCGAGAAGGCCACCGGCGAACGCGACGTCAACGCGATCGGCTACTGCGTCGGCGGCACGCTTCTGGCGGCGGCACTGGCGCTGATGGCGCAAGAGGGCGACGACCGTATAAAATCGGCCACATTCTTCACCACGCAGGTCGACTTCACCCATGCCGGCGACCTGAAAGTTTTCGTCGACGAAGAACAGGTCGCCGCTGTGGAGAAGTCGATGAGCGAAAAGGGCTATCTCGACGGTACCAAGATGGCGACCGCCTTCAACATGCTGCGCTCAGGCGACCTGATCTGGCCCTATGTCGTCAACAACTACATGCGCGGCAAGGATCCCCTGCCCTTCGACCTGCTCTACTGGAATGCAGATTCCACCCGCATGGCGGCGGCCAATCACTCTTTCTACCTGCGCAACTGCTATCTTGAGAACAACCTTTCGCAAGGCACGATGGAACTGGCGGGCCACACGATCTGGCTGGGCGACATCACCATTCCGGTCTACAACCTCGCCTCCAAGGAAGATCACATCGCGCCGGCGCTTTCGGTGTTCCTCGGCTCGAAATATTTCGGCGGCGCGGTCGAGTATGTGATGGCCGGGTCGGGCCATATCGCCGGTGTCGTCAATCCGCCGGCATCCAACAAATACCAGTATTGGACCGGGGGTACGCCGACGGGCGACTTCAGTCAGTGGATAGCCAATGCCACCGACCATCCAGGATCCTGGTGGCCGCACTGGCAAGACTGGATAGAGGCCAAGGACAACACCCGCGTGCCTGCCCGCAAACCGGGCAAGCATATGAAAACCTTGGGTGATGCTCCCGGCACCTATGTGAAAGTACGTGTGTAACGGACTGTAATGTGTGGTGAGTTGACGGACCGCCAAAAGCGGGCGAAATGGTGTCGTCAACCATCAAGCGGCCGTAATTCGGCAATCACCGCAAAAATACTTTCAGGCTTGCGGATTTGACACAGGTCTCGTTTCCGGATCGGAGACAAAGGTCACCCTGGCATCGACGCATGCGTGTGGCGCCAAGGATATACCGACCGGACATCGAGGGGGAATTTGACTTTGAAATCAGCAGGATGGAGCCTCGCAAAGGGAGAACGCCGCGCCATTGTGGCAGCGCTCTGCTCCTTGCTTCTGGCCTCCTGCACTTCGGCTGGCGACCCGACAATGTCGGTCGGAATGCCCGGTTACAATGCCACCGCATCGGACATAAACGCGGCCTCCAGCGGCAAGGCGATCGCCTCCGATTCGTCTGATATCACGACCGAGCAGACGACGGTGATGACGGCAAGCGATACGGCGCTGCCTGAAAAAGTCGCCTACGTGCCTATGTCCAAACCGGGAGCTGCCTTTCCGCTGACCACGCCGGCGGGCGCCGAAACCATCGTTGGAAACACGCCTCAATCGCTGACGCAGCAGGCACAGACCGCGCAGCAAACCGACGCGGTCGCCCAGCAGATTGCCGCGGTCGACGGCGACGTGGCGGCGCCGAAGCCCGCTGCCGCTCCGGCCATGAACAACCCGGTCTATGTGACGGCTGGCGAGATGCCGCAGGCCGAAGCACCAAAGAAGAAAGGCTTCCTCGCCTCGATGTTTGGCGCAACGCCAGCCTCGGCGACACCAGCCCCCATCATCAGCAACGCCCGGACGGGCGAGCAGCCCCCGGCGCAGGCAAAAGCGGCGCCAGCAGCGGCAAAGCCGATCATCACGCTTGCCTCGGCCAGTTCCACGGCCAAGCCGGTGCAGCTGGCTTCGCTCGGCGGCGATGCCGGCCACGTCACTGGCAGCGATGCCCTGCCCGGCGTGCGCCAGACGGCCCTGTTCGAGATCAAGCGCAAGTCCGGCCTCGATGACGAAAGCGACGTCGACCTCAACGAGGATGAGGGGCCGGTCGGCGGCTCCTATCAGGTTGCGTCCGCCGCCGGCATGGCCCGGTTGGCGCCCAACGGGCTGCTCAAGCAGAACGAGAGCGTCGATGTGGCCTGCCTGAAACCGTCGCTGGTGCGCGTGCTGAAGACGATCGAAGGCCACTACGGCCGCAAGATGACGGTGACGTCAGGCTATCGCGACCCGGCCCGCAACCGGCGCGCCAACGGCGCCAAGAATTCGCTGCACATGTATTGCGCCGCCGCCGACATCCAGGTGCCCGGCGTTTCAAAATGGGAACTGGCGAGCTACATCAGAAGCATGCCCGGCCGCGGCGGCGTCGGCACATACTGCCACACGGAATCGGTTCACGTCGACGTCGGTCCCGAGCGCGACTGGAACTGGCGCTGCCGCCGGCGCAGCGGCGGTGACGGCTAGCGCGGATCTGAGATCTGCTGGCGGCCAAGATCGTTCCGTTGGGCATCCCGAACATCGGATCGGCCGAAGCCTTCCCAACTTCATCATCCCGGAGCAGAGCGATGCAGCGTCTCCGCTAATCGTCAGGCTCGCCAACCCTCGGGAAATCGTTGATTTGGCAGGCCCGGAAAAAAGTTGTCCAAGGTGGCACCTGACGGGTTGCCGGTTGCGCACAACGCCAGTATAAGCCGCTTCGTCTGAGCGCGCCCATCGTCTAGCGGTTAGGACACCGCCCTTTCACGGCGGTAACAGGGGTTCGATTCCCCTTGGGCGTACCAGATATTTCAACGACTTAGCCGAATCTTTACCTCATTCGTCACATAAGCGTCGAATAAGCGCGCAGCGAATTTCAGCGGACGCTCGCGCACAAACCGAATCAACGTGACTGAGAAAAGCCCGCCAAGTCGCTTGGCATGAGTTGCCAGGGCACCCGCCCTTGGAGCGGGTTCTTTCCACCGTTTGTTGCAGACGTCGGGTAATAGTCGGCACGATCAAGCAGCCGAAGCATCGAGTTGAGTGACCGTGCCGACCATTGCTGGGCACGAGGGTGGGCCTAATGACCAGGCCCCATATGATACCGGACAATGGCGTTGCTACCAATTACGCCTGATGGCCTATGCCGGATAAAGCGGAAGTCGCATGCTCTTGCCGCTGTGGAATAACATGGAACTGGCCTCCATGTGGCACATTAACCCTATGAGCGGTCGATTCCCAAGGATGTAGCCGCTTAACAGGTCCGCCGCCGGCGCCCCAATAGGCGGCGGACTTCTAATTACGCTCCTTCAAGAATCGGGCTTCACGAAGCACGAATTCCAGTCCGTGCCGATAAGCTTGATCAGAGCGCGCGCCTCAGGTTCTGAAATGCCGACTTCTTCAGCCAAACGACGGGCAAGCAGTTGCTGATTGCCTTTGTCTACACGCCCATCGCCTTCCTTTTTCATCGGCTCCTCCTTTGGGAAGCCAACTCACGGCATGACCGTTCGTTTCACCGAATAAGAAAAAAGCCCGCCGCCCCATTCACGGCAGCGGCGGGCCGTCCCAGGGATAACGGGACTCGCTGGGGTGTTGGTTTTCCCCTGCTGTCGCGGGCGATGCAAAACAGGTGCCACTAGGGTGAACCAACATGGCACAGCTTGCAGGCGGCGATAACATATATGTCGACTAACTAATGTAATGGAACGGCCGTTGGACAAGCAGAGAACCAACTGGCACAGCTTGGACCTTCGCTGCGAAATGCAAGACTATGGTCCTGCTGTAAACCCGCCGTGCCGGCCCAGCACGACGGTTTTTTCGAAAGTGGCTACATCCTGAGAATCGACCGCTATGCATCAACCTGGGACAGGAAAGTCCCAACGGAAGGTCAGCAGCCTTCCGTGGTCTTTTTCATCTGGCCAGGAGCAGCCGAGTTAGCATCGGTATCCTGTTGACCTGGCGCTGCCTGCTTGGCGCTGCCAGTTTGTTGACCCGGAGCGCAGTCCTTGGCGGAGTTCGAGTTCGTTCCACTCGTGGTGGTCGAATCCGTGCCCTGATCGGTCGTAGTGCTCGGCATGGTCTTGGTTGTCGAGGTCGACGATCCGCCTGTGGTCGTGTCGGTCGATTGCGCAAATGCGAGGCCAGTTGACAGTGCCATAATGGCTGAAGCGAAAAGAACCTGTTTCATGATCAACTCCATTTCGGAATGTCCCTTTGGTACCGAACTTCGCTGCGGCACGACGGTTCCAAGAAAAATGGGCAATCCAGAGGTCCGCACCTGGGATTGCCCTATGGCCCGCCACTGGGAAGCTCTCTGCCGTTGTCTTCAACGAAGACCTGTCTTCCGCGATCACACCATAGGCCAACGCGGTCGCACGGGTCATAATCCTGCTACAAAGTGGTCGATTCCTCAGGGATGTAGCCGCTCCAAGAGCCCGCCGCAGGTCGCCCCCGTGGCGGGCTTTTCAATTGCACGGTCGAGTTGGGTTCTCGGCACTGCGATGATGAGAAAGCCCCGCAGTGGTGGTAAGCCCGTATTTATTGCCTGGTTTCCCGGCTTTAAACAGCTGACTTCGCGGTGTGCGGATTCGGGCAAAAAAGCCGGATCCTGCCTGATGAAGGCGAAGGCGAGCCACCACGGTCAAAGAGTGGGTGTTGCAACCCCCTCAAGCGCAATTATCCTGGTATTGGCGCAACGCTTCCGGATTTCAATAAGGCGGGCGTATTCCGGCGAATTGTACCAGCCCATCAATGACGTCATGTCGGGGAACTCGATAATAACCAAACGGTGTGGCTCCCAATCACCCTCCAAAACCTTGGTCGCACCGCCACGACCTAGATATCTCCCACCATAACGCTCCTCGGTGGCTGGCACATCGCGCCGGTATTCCTCGAAGACGGCAGCATCCTTTATGTCTACATCCGCGATCAGATAGGCGGCCATTTGCGCTTCCTTCCCCTCGACGGCGCCCGATCGTTGCGCTCCGGTGCCGGGGTGGGGCCTGTCGGTTAAGACAACTCTCTTCTGCGCTTCAACCGGCATCCGCCAATGCGAAGTCAAAAGCCGGTTACAATCCACGGATTGGAGTCGTATCCGAGGCGCGGCTCTGCCTTTGCGCCGCTATCTTCCGATTTGGCGGTTCCCGTGAAACCGCAGTCCAGCTTTGGAACGGGCTTCTTGGCTGACGGGTTGGTGGAACACAAGGCGGCGGCGTCACTGACCGCCGCCTTCTTTTCCTTGGCAACAGCGACACCAGTTGCAGCGAAAACGACAGCCGCGCAAAATATAGCCACTCTCATTGGAACCCCCACATTGCACCCGACAGATGGTCGGCCATGACCTTACGTCACCTTAATATTAGCACTACTGAATATATTATCTAGCCCCGTGCCATCAAAAGCAGGCTGAGTGCCAAGCTTGCATCGCGACCGCCAAACCCGGTGCCGATCTGGACACCAGCCGGCATAGTCGCATTCTGCTCGTGGAGAAGGACGTGGATCGACAGAACACAGGGGCTGATCAGGCCAAACGCTGGCGGGACCGAGCCCTGCGCGGTCGCCGCAGGCGTCTGTCACACAACATCGTGTCGTGGGCGCTGATCCTGATGGCTATAGCCATTCTCGGTGGCCTGATCGCGTTCAAAGCGTACAAATGAGCAGAGCCCTAGCGCGCATTCTCGCCGATGGCTGTCGGCCACAGCCTAGCCGCTGCCAAGCAGCGGCACCGTAACGGTTGTCGCGTAGTTGATCGGGAAGGAACTGAAGTAGGGAAAGTCGATAACGAAGGCATAGGCGGCGGTCAGATGCGCCATGCGGAAGCCGCCGCTCACCGGGTCGATGGCGATGGTGACGTTCACGTCCTTGAACCCCAAGGCCTGCAATTTCTGGGTGGCGATCGATTGAATGTCGGCCTGGGTCAGCGTGTTCTTAAGCTGCAGCGAGCGCGCTGACGTCTCCAGCGTATAGCGAACACTGGAGACCGAGTGCATCGACCAGCCAAAGGCGAAGATTCCGAACAGCAGCATGAGAAGGAAGGGCGCGATCAGCGCGAACTCCAGCCCGGCCCCGCCCGATCGATCCCGCCGGAACGCGCTTACCCTAGCGGACACGGATCATCTCCTGGTGACCGATTACAGTGGACGTGGCAAATGGGCCGAAGGCAATTGGCGGCACCCAGGTGCCAGATGCCTGTATCCGGACATAGATCGACGGCACCTTCGGCCCACTGCACATGGTGGACGCGTCGACCACCGTCGCCCCGCACATACGGATGCGGCTTAGCGTGACCTGGCCGTCTTCCGGCCGATTTTCCCAACTCGCAATGGCAAGAGCCTGGGTCGCCGCATCATCGGTCGATCCGCTCATGACCAGGTTCGCGGCGGTCTTCACACCGGCGCGCATCGACAGTGAACTCGTTACGTAGGACCAGCCGTCCAGAATACCAAGCAGCACCAGGCACAAAATGGGCAGCACCATGGCGAACTCAACCGCGGCAACGCCCGAATCATCGCCAAGGATCGGCATTGATCGGCGCCCCACGGAGCTACTCGGACAGTGCCACGGACCGCGCGGCTGGAATGTTGGGCACTCCGAGGCTCGAGCAATCCTGATTGATGGTTGAGTTACCGGACCATTGGATCCTATTGGCGACGACCCTGGTGCAGCCGCCATTGCCCGAGAAATTGCCAAGATAGTTCACTTGCTGCTTGGGGAAATAGATGGCCCCGGTCAAAAGCGAGTCCGCTGTGCCGTTGAATGTGCTGGATGCGCTCATGCCGGTCCTGTCGCCGTAGAACAGAACGCCCGAGTAGGTGCCCGAAGTCGCCGCGCTGAGCTTCACGGACGCATTGCCATTCATGCTGACGGTCGAGCTGCCCGACATGAAGATGGTCACCCCGGTGCCGGTGATGGCCGCGTTGGCGTTTATTTTGAAATTGCCCTGGACGACATAGACGCCTGGCGAAAACGTGACATTGCCTTTTAGGTTCATGCCGCTGCAATAGGTGCCTGGACCGAGCGTCGCCTTGTTGTCGTTTTGGCAGGGGGTCGCGGCCACCGGGGCCGGCAGGTCGACAAAGGGATCGCCGGCAGGCAGCGCCTGGGTGATCGGGGCCGCGCAGACGGTGGTGACGGGATTGCTGAGAGAGACACCGCCCGCCGATATCAGGCAATCGGCCCGCAGACTGGCCGCGCCCTGAAGCTTGATGGCATCCGAGGCGATCGAATTGGACATGACCGAGCAGCCGCTGAGCTTGACGCTGGTGCTGCCGGAAAACAGCACCGCCTGCGACGCGGACGGATCGAGCGCGAGCATGCAGGCACTCGAGGCATCGGTAATGACGGCCACAGCCCTCGCCTGTTCGGGAACCTTGTCCTGCGTGAAGATCAGGGTGAACATCCGGTCGAGCTTCTGGCCGACGATCACCTCGACCGCTTTTTTCGCCGTATTCGGTCCGGACGCCGGCGGCGTATTGACGACGATCGTGCCCGAGCCCAGCCCGTTCGACGCCGCGGACTGGGTCGCGGCCGCGACGATCGTCGGCTTGTCGGAACCCGAGATCTGTTCGAGCGCACCGGCATAGGCGGCTGCATCGGCCGTCGCCTGTAACCTCAGGCTGTTGTAGTACCAATAGGAGGTCTCAACGCCGAAGCCCGCAGCGCCGACAACGACCGGCAAGGTGAGGGCAAAAATGGTGGCGACATTTGCGCCGGTGCTCCGGCGCATGGCGTCCATTACAAGCCGAACACGGGTGAAGCTACTCAAGGCCATGGTTTAAATTAGAAAGCACGCATAAATGAACAAATGGCTAAAAAGTTCGTTGCATTTTTGAGCAGTGGTCCATTGGCTTCAAAAAAGAAGTGTTTCGCTGGCTGACCAACGCGCAAGCGCATCCTGGCGAGGGCGCGAGGCCAACGTCGGCAGGAGGGCGCGAGAGTGGTGCATCGGCTTGCGACAGGCCCCGGGCACCGTGCCGGCGAGCGATCCTGCCCTACCAGTTCACCCTGAACCCGACATTGCCGCCATAGGTCTGTACCCGGTCGGCGAACTTGCCGTCGAAGGTGGCGAACACCGATGTGTTGCTGCTCCAGTTCAGCTTGACACCGGCGTTGACGGCGACGGCGTCCTGCGCCGCCGCTGCACCCTGCACCACGAATGCATAGCCCGGTGCTGCCTGGAAGGTTGGTTCGACAGAGCGGTCCGGCCTGAACTCATGCAGCCAGGCCGCACGACCCCAGGCCTGCAGCGTCGCGGTCTCGCCGACAGCGACAGAGGTGTCGAGTTGCAGGCCGAGCGAAACCGGCAGCGAGATGATCGTGCGGTGCTCGAAGTACAGCCCCAGTGCGCCGTCGTCCAGCGATTTTTCCGAGAAACCCTGCATCGACAGCGCCGAGAATTGCAGCCCGGCAAAGGGCGTGATGGCACCTGCCCCGACCGGCTGCCGCCAGCCGGCCTCAAGCGTGGTGCCGAAGCCGGCGCTCATGAAATCGCCGGTCCAGTGCTCCCTTGATATCGCCGGCACCGGATTGAGCGGATCGGGCGCACCCGGAACCGAAGTGAAGCGGTCGGTCGTGTTGGAGTAGAGGTCCATCGCCAGCGAGCCGTTGATGTAGAACTGGCCCCACTTGCGCGCGCCATAGGCGCCGGCATGGCCGCCGACTATATTGCCGGAGGTTTCGCGATCCGGCACAGCGAACGAAGACGCCACCCCGCCGAGCGCGAAGCCCATCAGGATGTCGGGATCGCCCTGCGAGTCGAGGCCGGCGGCAAAATTGCCGGATTTGTAGCCAAGGCCGGCGCTGCCGACGATCGGGTCGCCGGAAACTACACCCGAATTGCCACCGGCCGTCGCCCAGTAATTCCAGCGCCGCTCATTGGGGGCCTTCACCATGTCGTCGAATGGATTGGCTTTGCCCGGTGGTTCCGCGTAGGCCGTCTCCGGCACCGCGACGGACTGGCTCATCGGATCCGTGGCCATCCCCATACGCCAGGCGTCCGACTGTCGGTTCATTGCCGCCTGGAAGGTGCTGTTGGCGTCGAACTCCGGCTGCTGGAAGCCGCTGACGCCCTCGCCCGAGATGGTGTCGTAGACAGCACCAGTTGGTCGAGCGTCGGAATGTAGAAGATCGCACTGGCGATCTTGGTGAAGTTCGGCGACGTCAGATCGGTCTGGATCGCGTTGATCGCCGAACCCACCGCCGTCTGGTTCTCGGTCAGGCCGGCGCGGGCGAAATTGATGTCGACATTGAGGACGACATCCTCGGGATTGGGATATTTCAGCGAATACTGCGCCACCGCGCTCGGTATGGAGTTCAGCTTCAAACCTTTGTCGGTCACGCCGCCAAGCGCATGCAGGATGATATAATCCTCGTTGCCTGGCGAGGCCGCGCCTGGCTCCATGATGTTGATGTTGACGAAACCGTTGACGTCGGCCGTCCCCGTCACATCGATGCGGTCGGCCTCGGGGTCGAGATCGAGGTCGAGCAGATAGACCCCGGTGGCGGCTTGCGACCAGCTGCCACTGACCTCGGTGGTCATCACGCGGTCGAGCCCGCCGGGCGCCGCTAGGCCGTCATTGTTGAGCTGGCCGGTCAGGCCGAGATCGACGGTGTCGCCCATCAGGTAAAGGGCGGTGGCCTTGTTGTTGAAAACATTGAGGCCGCCGCCGAGTCCGACCGATCCGACTGTCGCGAAGTAATTGTCGAACGTGTCGTTGCCGTCACCGCCGCGCATGGCGTAGCCGTCGATCAGCAGCACCGAACGGACGAGACCGTTATTGGTCAGCAGATTGTTGTTGCCGTCCTGGAAGTTGACGCCGGCACCCGCACCGGACCCGCCGGTGATCTTCACGCCGGTGGCGATGGTGACCTTGATGTCGCCATTGCTCGTGCCGCCGGCGCTCTGTTCCATCAGCGCGAAGGAATTCTTGCCGGTCACGTCAAGGTCGGCCGTCTGCGTGAACTCGATGCCGCCGCCAGTGCCGCTGCCGCCGGCAGAGCCCGAGAAGCCCTGCGGGGTCGGCATCGCGCTCGCCTGTTCGAGGCCGAGGAAATTGCCGACATGGCCGCCGACACCGCCGCCGCCGCCGATGCTCTGGCCGAACACACCGACCGAATTGTCGCCGGTGATCACCATGGCGACATTGCTGTTGATGGTGACCTTGCCGCCATTGCCGCTGCCGCCATTGACGGCCTCAATGATGCCGTCGGTGCCCGCCGTCACCACGCCGCCGCCGCCGCCGACAGACTGCGCGAAGATGCCGACCGAGCCGTCGCCGGTCAGCGTGATCTGGCCGGTGTTGGTGACGGTGACGTCACCGCCCGTGCCGGTCGCACCGGCGTCGCCGCCGATGAACACCGGCGGGCC
>NZ_RZRT01000058.1:0-2285 GCF_003998295.1 Mesorhizobium sp. M7A.F.Ca.US.011.01.1.1 | reverse complement strand
GCCGCGATCGCGGTTCCGCCTGTGCCACCGCCGCCGCCGACCGACTGGGCGAAGATCGCCACTGAATTGTCGCCGTCGAGCTGCATCGCGCCATTGTTGATGACGGTGACAATGCCGCCATCGCCACCGGCCGCACCCTTGCCGCCGAGCGCGATGGAGAGACCGGCCGCACCGCCGGCCACCGAATAGGCCGCGCCGCCATTGCCGCCGCCGCCGCCGACCGACTGCGCCATGATGCCGGTCGAGCCGAAGCCCTTTGTGTGGATCACACCGTCGCTGAAATTGGTGACGTTGACATCGCCGCCCTTGCCGTTGGAGCCGCCGGCGCCACCGATGCCGAAAGTGAAGGCGCCGGGGCTGAGAGCCGCGGAAACGCTCATGGCGCCATTGCCGCCACCGCCGCCGATCGATTCGGCAAAGATCGCCACCGACGCATCTTCTATCGTCGTGATGCGGCCATGGTTGTTGACGGTGACGACGCCGCCGTCGCCCGAACTGCCGCCATCGCCGCCAACGCCGATCGCAACCGGCACAATGCTGGCGGCGAACGCGCCGCCGCCATTGCCGCCGCCGCCGCCGATCGACTGCGCGAAGATGCCGTGCGCACCCAAGCCCTCGACAGTGATCGCGCCGGCGGCGTTGTTGGTCACGGTGACGTCGCCACCCTTGCCGGAGCTGCCGCCCTTGCCGCCGACCGCGATGAAGCCGATCGCCCGTCCGCCCGAGCCGCCGCCGCCGCCAACCGACTGGGCCTGGATCGCGTAGGAATCGACGCCATGCGTCTCGATCATCGCGACATTGGCGACATCGACCGCGCCGCCGCCACCGCTGGAGCCGCCACTGCCGCCGACACCGAGCGCGGTGATGCCGAGCGAGCCGCCTGAGCCACCGCCGCCACCGACCGACTGGGCGAAGATGCCGACGGAATCATCGGCGTGGGTGAGAATGCCACCGTAATTGTTGACGATGACATGGCCACCGGCGCCTGAAGCGCCACCGCCGCCGCCGATCGCCAGCAGCGCGCCCGCGCCGCCGCCGGACCCGCCGCCGCCGCCGACCGATTGCGCGAAGATGCCGGCCGAATGTCCCAGCTGGGGATCGACGGTTGGACCGTCGGCGCCCGGCGTCGTCGGCGTGGTGCCGAAGGTCTCGATCGTGGCCATTGTCACCTGGGACAGGTCGAGCTTGCCGTTGGTGACGGTCACGGAGCCGCCATTGCCGCTCGCGCCAGCGCTGCCGCCAAGTCCAACGGTGCCGACCGCGCCGGCCATGCCGTCGCCACCGTCGCCGCCGCCGCCGCCGATCGACTGCGCGTGGATGCCGTCCGACTTCTGACCATGTGTGGTGATGATGCCCTCATTGCTGACGATGACGGTGCCGCCGGATCCACCGCCCGTTCCCGAACCGCCGATGGCGACCGAGCCGGAACGCTTGAGACTTGATGTGCCGAGCGGGGCCAAAAGAATTGTCGGGTCAAGCGGCACGTAGGGTATGGCGACAAGGCCGGTGGTGCCGATATAGGCGTCGCCGCCCATGCCGCCGCCGCCGCCGATCGACTGAGCGACAATGCCCGACGACTTGTCGCCATGGGTGGTGATGAAATCGTAGTTGGAGACGTTGACGGTGTTGCCGTCATTGGCCGTTCCACCTGCCCCGCCGACTGTCGCCTGCAGGTTCCAGTTCGGCTTGCCGCCGGCCGGTTCGCAGACCTTGGCCAGCGTGCATCTCGCGCCGAGCTGCAGCGAGATCGAGTTCGAACGCCCGCCGGTGCCGCCGCCGCCACCAATCGACTGCGCCAGGATGCCGAATGCACCCATGCCAGAGGTCTCGATGCCGCCATGCTGCTCGATCGTGACCGTGCCGCCCTTGTTGCCGTTGCCACCAGAGCCGCCGACCGCGACGCTGACATTGGCCTGCGTGCCGGGATTGTTGCCGGAGAGGCCGAGCACGCCGGTGATCGCATTGCCGCCGGAGCCGCCACCGCCACCGATCGACTGCGCGAAGATGCCGTAGGCGCCGTCGCCATTGGTAACCGTCTGTCCGGCCGCCAGCAGACCGGTCTGCAGCAGGCCGTGGTTGGTCACGACGACGTCACCGCCATAGCCGCTGTCGCCGCCAAAGCCACCGACGCTGACGCCGACATTGAGATTGGTTCCGGTGCCGAGCGAACCGATGGCCGCCGAGACGGCCATGCCGCCATTGCCGCCGCCGCCGCCGACCGATTGCGCCTGGATGGCATGTGCTTCGAGACCGTCGGTCGAGACAGCGCCGGTGTTGTCGACCGT
>NZ_RZRT01000057.1:0-33024 GCF_003998295.1 Mesorhizobium sp. M7A.F.Ca.US.011.01.1.1 | reverse complement strand
CCTCAGGCAGACTGGCGAGACGCTCGCTGGCCGCATTGCTTATCTTGAGATGCATCCGATTGACGGACTGGAGGTGCCGGCCGAACAGTTGAACCCCTTGTGGGTGCGCGGCGGCTTTCCCGACAGCCTTCTGGCGGCGAGCGACCGCGCCAGTCAGCGGTGGCGGCAGGACTTCATCCGCACCTACCTCGAGCGCGATATCCCGCTGCTCGGGCCTCGCATTCCGGCCGAAACGCTGCGCCGCTTCTGGACCATGCTGGCACATCATCAATCCGGCCTCCTCAACGCTGCCGACTTTGCCCGGGCCCTCGGAGTCGATGGCAAGACAATTGCCTCGTACCTCGACCTGCTAGTCGATCTGCTGCTGGTGCGAAGGCTCGAGCCGTGGCATGCAAATGTCGGAAAACGTCTGGTCAAGTCGCCGCGGGTTTACGTGCGCGACAGCGGCATTGCACATGCGCTGCTTGGACTGACAACCCTTGAGGACGTTCTCGCTCATCCCGTGGCCGGCGCCAGCTGGGAAGGATTTGTTATTGAGACGTTGATTGCGGTCGCACCATCCGGCACAGCAGCTAACTTCTATCGCACATCCGCCGGCGCCGAGATCGACCTCCTCTTGACCCCTCCAGGCAGCCGCCCATGGGCGATCGAAATTAAGCGCAGCCTCACGCCAAAAGTAGAGAAGGGCTTTCATCTGGCGTGCGAGGACGTAGGTCCTATCCGTCGCCTCGTTGTCTATCCGGGAGCAGAGCGCTTTCCGCTGAAACATGACGTCGAGGCAGTGCCACTTCATTTCCTTGCGAAAACGCTGGTCCAACTTGGCTGATAGGCTCTTCGCCCGACTCTCTGTCCCCAACTACCCGCCCCCATCCGGCACACAGCGCCTTTATTTCACTCCGTTGTTGACCCGCTGAGGTCTTCTCAAAGCGTTAGTCGCGGCCTAGCCTGCGCCTCGACCCTCGCCCGAAACACTGCGATGAGCATTAGTCCGCCCAGACATTACTCGTTTCAGGCCCGCTCCGCGGATTTCTGAGAGAGCCGCTTTCGCTGTTGATCTGATTGCCCGGTGTGAGATGGCCGCGCCGTGCAGTCTGTCGTGTCCCATGACCTCGATCGTCCAGGACAAGGCAATCGCCGAGGTCGAATTACTACTGCTCATCGTGGCTGACAAGTTCGGGCCGACTACTACGCGCATGTCATTGAAACGGGTCTTCACTCACATCGCCCGGCCTTGCTGACGTCTATTGCTAGGCGATGCCCAGCACGTGGCCCGGCCGAACTGGAAGCTCCTGCCCGGTGCCAAAGGGCAACTTCAAAAGGGAGGTTTCTTGTCCGCTGACAAAATCGGCAAATTGCGAAGCGTATTCAATTCTTTGAATCAGATTATATTCGTTATGCCACGTAGCGTGCGATCAGAGGGCATTAACCTCTTGTTAACTTAAAACTTCTTGCTGGTTCGAACGAATCGGACATAATGACGGTTGCTTGGCCACATTCCGCCAAAAATCGTTTTTAGAGAGTCTTGATCGAATGAACGTGAGTTCGCCCGTTCCCGCGAAAACCCCATTGCTGTTCGAGAAACGCATTCTCGAACAAGGGGATCAGATATCAAAGAAGCTGCACCTTCTCTCGATGCAGCGTTTTCCTCCCCACGCCAAGAAGAATTTGCGTTCTTTTTCGTTGGCGGAGGTGGCGACGTATCTCGGTGTTTCTCAGAGCCATTTGAAAAAACTACATCTAGAGGGCAAAGGCCCAGTACCTGAAACCTCGTCCTCTGGCAGACGATCCTACACGGCCGGGCAAATGATCGAGCTACGCCAATACCTTGACCAACACGGGCGCTCCGACGCCCGCATGTATGTTCCCCATCGTCGGTCGGGCGAGAAACTTCAAATCCTAGCTGTGGTTAATTTCAAGGGAGGTAGCGGCAAAACAACGACAGCAGCTCATCTCGCCCAGTATCTCGCTCTGACGGGACACCGTGTATTGGCTGTCGATCTTGATCCCCAGGCGTCGCTGTCTTCACTGCACGGGTTCCAGCCAGAACTCGACCAGACGAAATCGCTTTACGATGCGATCCGCTACGACGACGAGAAGGTTACTCTCTCGGAAATCATCAGGCCAACAAATTTCCCAGGACTGGATATCGTCCCAGCGAACCTTGAGTTGCAAGAATTCGAATACGACACGCCTTTGGCAATGACGGACAGGACGTCTAACGTGGGAAGGGCCTTCTTCACGCGCATCTCGACGGCATTGGGGGAGGTCGATGCCCTATATGATGTCGTCGTTATCGATTGCCCACCGCAACTGGGCTATTTGACGATTACAGCGTTGACCGCTGCAACGTCAGTCTTGATAACGATCCATCCGCAGATGCTCGATGTCATGTCAATGGGCCAATTCCTGTTGATGCTCGGGAATATTCTGGAGCCAATCCGGGCAGCGGGTGCCGAGGTGAACCTGGAGTGGTATCGCTACCTTATAACGCGATACGAGCCGACGGATCAGCCGCAAGCACAAATGGTGGCGTTCCTCCATACGCTTTTTGGTGAGTTCATCCTCAAGAACCAGATGCTGAAATCCACGGCGATTTCTGATGCGGGGATTACCAAGCAGAGCCTCTACGAAGTCGAAAAAACGCGATGACTCGTTCCACATACGAGCGGGCAATGGATGCACTCGATGTCGTAAACGGAGAAATCGCGACGTTGATACATAAAGCATGGGGGCGCTGACTTGTCCGCTGACAAAAACGGACTTTTACGCAGCGCTTTCAACAGACTAGGTTGTATCCAGAGGTAGACCAAGATGGCACGTAAGAATCTTCTTTCCGGCCTCGCAGAGACGGAGGCAGACGACCAGCCGACATCTAGTTCAACTGCGGCCTATCCGATTCGCGGTGCTTCGAAATCAATGATCCGCTCCGTTAATGAGTTGGCAAAGCAGGCGGATGCGTACCTTGAAGGTGAGCATGTAGTCGAACTCGACCCGGACGCTATTGACGGCTCGTTCGTTTCCGATCGCATGGATGACGACAGGGAACAGTATCAGGAACTGCTGGAAGCGATTCAGCAGAGGGGTCAGGATTCCCCCATTCTTGTGCGGCCCCACCCGAGCATCGAAGGCCGCTTCATGATCGTCTTTGGGCATCGGCGTGTCCGGGTGGCCCGAGATCTCCAACGGAAGGTTAGGGCGGTCATCAAGGAGATCGACGACAAAGCTCATGTCATTGCTCAGGGCCAGGAGAATTCTGCCCGAGCAAATCTTAGTTTTATTGAGAAGGCGATGTTCGCAAAGCGTCTCGAGGAGTTGAATTACGACAGAGATGTCATCTCGTCGGCATTGGCTGCGAACGCCGCCGCCGTCTCGAAAATGGTGTCGGTTGCTACACGGATCCCGCCATCTGTCATAAGTAAAATTGGATCAGCTCCATCTATAGGCCGCGAGCGGTGGGTTGAGCTATCCCTGCTGGTCGCCAAGAAATCGGACATAGTCGATGAAATCCTCTCCGAATCCGAATTCAGCGGGCTAGAGAGTAACCGACGCTTTGAGCAGTTGTTCATGGCCCTGAACGTAAAGGAAAAGCGCGTCCGCAAGGCCAGTGTGAAACCCGGCGTCCAATCGTGGGCTCCGGATGACAAGTCGGTTAGCGTCAGCGTTCAGAGAGCAGGGAAGGCCGTCACGATCGCCGTAAAGGAGACGGATGGCAGCCGCTTTGGAAACTGGATTTCCGACAATCTGCAGGGACTCTACGAGGCCTTCAGAAAGACGGAGAAAGCAGCAACAGGAGACTGAAACCGCAAAAGAAAAAGGCCCCCAAGCGACTTTCGTCGTGGAAGCCCTTCTCCGTAGTAGCTGACTGAGAATCGCATCTCCACGAATCACTGTCAAGAGTCATTGGCGTCGTTTTGGCGAGCAGGTTTCTTTTGCCTAATCGAGGGTGAAAGAAAATGGAGACGAATATTGCGACGACGCCCTTTGGGCGGCGGCCGATGACGCTTGGCATGATTTCAAGCCAAGTCACCGCAAGGGCGGTGCCGAAGGACGCGACAGTCCACAAATGGCATGTCTTCCAAGATATCAAGGACGCCAGGATCGCTCTGGGCGCCACCGATCGCGCTCTGGCTATTCTCGACGCGCTGTTGTCGTTCCATCCGGACACGGCGCTTTATGGCGACAGCGAACTGGTTGTATGGCCATCCAACGAGCAGCTGATCCGCCGCGCCAACGGAATGCCCCCAACGACGTTACGGCGGCACCTGGCCGTTCTGGTCGAGTGCGGCTTGATCATCCGTCGGGACAGCCCAAACGGCAAGCGCTTCGCCCGGAAGGGTCAGGGGGGCGAGATCGAGAAGGCCTATGGCTTTGACATCTCGCCGATCGTGGCGCGCGCTGAGGAGTTCAAGAATCTTGCGGAAGCGGTCAGATCTGAGAAGAAGGCCTTTCGCCTCGTTAAGGAGCGGCTAACCATATGCCGCCGTGACATCGTCAAGATGATCGACGCCGGGATTGAGGAAGGCGTGCCGGCGAACTGGGGCAGGGTCCAGCAGGCCTACCAGGCAATTGTTGGTCAGATACCACGCACTGCACCTAGGCAGACTCTCGAGGCGATTGCCGAGGAGCTTGAAGGCCTTTGGGCTGAAGTGCGTGAGGCATTAGAATCATTTGTAAAAACACGGAAAGTGGACGCCAATGAGTCCCGAAATGGACGCCACATACAGAATTCAAAACCAGACTCTAAATTTGAATCTGAAAGCGGCTCAGGAAATAGGGATGAAGCGGACGGCAACGTTGCGAATACCAACAACGTACGGAGCCTACCGAAACGCGAACTGCCGCTAGGGATCGTGCTGGATGCCTGCCCGAACATGCTTTGGCTGGTGAAGGGCGGCGGCGGAATCCGCAACTGGCGTGAATTTCTGGCCGCGGCCGAGGTTGCCCGACCGTCCATGGGCGTCAGCCCGAGCGCCTGGGAGGAAGCGCGAACGGCAATGGGTGAGCAGCAGGCGGCGATTACCATTGCCGCGATCTACCAGCGGCAGGACCAGATCAACAGCGCCGGCGGCTATTTGCGCAGCCTGACAGATCGAGCAAAAGTCGGAAAGTTCTCGGTCTGGCCGATGGTGATGGCCTTGTTGCGGGCCAAGCTTGACGCGTCGAAGACGACCGGAACCGGAGCTGAAGCCGCTGCCGTCGATTTGGAGGCGGCAGGCAAGGTTGTGCGCACCGAATCCCGGCTGGAAATCAGCGATGCGTTGCGCCGCAGCCTCGACAAGCCAGGGCGCGGATCATGATCAGCCGGGCGGTTTTCGATCCGTGGACGGTGGCTGCAGCGCTTGTCGGGACGAGCGTTTTATGAGAGCATCGAAGGCATGAAAAACCAACACGCCCAGGAACCGACGTCCGATGAAACCGCCGGGATGGTGTGGTGGAATTCGATTACCGAATCCGATCGTGCGGCTTGGCTGGCGCGGGCCGGCAGCGCCGTTCCAGCTGATGCCTGGGCCGCGTACAAGCGGCTCCGGAATGTTGAGCGTCAGCCAGGGACCGTAAACTGAGGACTGTTCTGCAGCGGGATGGCGGTCAGCTCGCGGGTAGTTCGGCGACGAGTCCAAGCCGTCGGGCTCGATCGAGCAGGTTCTTGACTGAGGAGGCAGACCATTTTGCGCTTCCTCGTGGGGTCCGCTCATGCAGACGCTCGAGCTGGCCAGCGATGTCGCGGAGCGACAGATCTGGGTTAGACTGCGAAATCCCTGCCACAAGAGTCATCAGGCGATCTTCGGGAGGCAGAGGAGACGCCCGCTTTAGCAGTGTGGATTCGGCCAGGTGCTCGGTGACGAGCCACCTCACTGCCCGCCGCAGTCGTTCAGGCGTCCAGTCGAGGCCGCGCTGGTTCAGGACCCGAGCGATGTCGTCCCAGTTATGGTCTGGTCGCATCCGACGGACCGTCGGAAGCCACTGGTTCATCGTTGATTGTAGCCGTCGGCCATAGGCTGCCTTTTGCACCGCTGTCATCTTCGCCAGGGCTTCGGGCCTGCGCTCCCGGATACCAGGATTGCCTGGCAGCCGCCCCTTCGATCGTGCAGCGATGATGCCGGCCTTGGTCCGCTCCGAGATCAGCGCACGCTCGAGCTGGGCGACGGCGCCGAGTACCTGTAGCGAAAACATGCCCTGTGGCGTCGACGTGTCGATTGGATCTCGGAGAGATCGGAAATGCGCGCCCTTCTCAGTCAGATCCTCGATCACCTGAAGAAGGTGGCTGACCGAGCGCGCAAGGCGATCGAGACGCACGACGACCAAGACATCGCCGGCGCCGATGTCGCTCATCAACCGCAGTAGGGCCGGACGAGCTCTCGACGCACCGGATCCATGTTCCTGAACGACGACGTCACAACCGGCCGATCGCAGCTCAATCTCCTGCGCTTCCGTCGCTTGTTCGTCCGTCGACACGCGCGCGTAGCCGATTTGCCGGCCTCTTGGTCGTCCGGAGCGTCGATCTTGCGCTTCACGGGCCATTCGCGGCGTCTCTCAGCATGGGAAAGAGGCGTTTGTACAAACACCGAAGATATCAACAAACGATCGTTTGTAAACGTCTCTAGTGGCCCTTTTGCATAACTCCTACGGCTTCGATGAGCCTGAAAATCAACGTTTTCTAGCCTCCTGACCGTCCCAGGGCGTGGTGCTGTACAGTCCCGATATGAGGTCATTATCGATAGTGATGTTTGTCCGTGAAGAAACACGACGTAAGTCCAGTGATGCGCTCACTAGCTTGACCAACGCGAATCAGCCATCATGAAAACAATGGCTTACACACTCGACAAACTGCCCCTGGAAACCCTGATCGGGCCGGTTGCCCGCGCGACCGAGATTTTGGTCCGCCTCGACGAGCGGGTCGCCCGTTCGCCGGTCCGCGACGGCTTTGTCGAGCGCCAGCATTTTGCCGACGCGGCTTCGGCGCTCTGGCTCGAGGGCGAACTCGTCCACCTCGAGGACCTCGTGCTGCACGACGCCCACATGGACATCCGCACCCCGACCCACGAACTCACTCGGGCGCACGCGGTGCTGCGAACCCGCCGGCTGATTTTTGCGCAAAAGCCGGACTGGGCGCTCAGCCGCGACGGTTTTTTGGCGCTGACCGGTCGCGGCGGCGCCATGCCGGCGGCGAGCCAAAAAAGCCGGGACGGGGAGGGGGCTGGAACTGCCTCTGTGGAAGCCGACGATCGCGATGACGTTGAGGCCGATCTGCTGGCCGAAGAATTTGCCGAGATCGATGCCGTCCTGGCGCGCTCGTCGAGGATTCTCAGCGGCGCTGACGTGCCGGCGAAAGCGACGCGCCCCGACGACCGGCCGGACCTGATTTACGATCTCGACTGGAATGAAGAAGAGCGGCTGGCTGAATGGCAGGCTGTGATCGCCAGGACGCGCGATCTGCCAGTCGTCCTGCAAGCGGCGATCCTGCTCGAAGCGTGGTCGGACATCGAGGTGCTGCAGCATGCCACGTGGCTCGGGCCACTGCTGGTTGCCGCGCTGCTGCGCCAGGAAGGGCTCGCCGCCCACCATCTCGCCAGCCTGCATCTCGGTGCGAAAAACATTCCGCGCGAGCGGCGGCGGGCGCGCAATCGCGGCGATCGGCTGCTCGCCTTGCTCGATGCCATTCACGACGCAGCAGTGGCTGGCCTGAAGGAACACGATCGGTTGGTGCTGGCCAAAAGCCAGATGGAACGGCGGCTCAAACAACGGCGCGCCAGCTCGAAACTGCCCGAACTGGTCGAGCTCGTCATGTCGCGGCCGCTCGTCTCGGCGGGCATGATCCAGGAGCGGCTAAAGGTGACAAAACAGGGGGCGCTCAATCTGGTCGGCGAGCTTGGCCTGCGCGAGATGACGGGCAGGGGAAGGTTCCGTGCCTGGGGAATTGTTTAGGTCCGCAGCCATTCGCCGTAAGATTCTATAGGGCTTACGAACTTATCCAACTTGACGAATTTTCGATCTGTAACCATATCGGTGACAGCAGGAGGTTGTCATCATGGCCACTTCAAAACGCAACAATCATAGCGGGACCGCATCGCATACGGGACTCGCCGCCCTGAGCTTCACCACAAAACTGCCAGCACAGGCAGACTTCAAGAAGGTTCTGCTCGAACGTTATCAGGAAGCGATCGCACGCAGCCGCAAGATCGGCCACCGCGTATCGTTCCGGGTCGAAGTCGACCCGGCCGCCGATGCGCAGACGATCACGCCGGTCGAGGAGCAACCGGTCGATACCTTTCCCGTCGACGACACGGGCAAGCCCGATGCCGAGCTCGAGGCGGCTCTTGCCGGAGCGCGCGCGCGTGGCCGCAAGCGTGTTGCCGAAATTGTCGCCGGCGAGGACATGCTGAGTGCTGAAGCCTTCGCCAAGCTGCTTGGCACGTCGCGGGTGACGGTCAACGCCAGGCGGCAAAGCGGGCAGGTGCTCGGGATCGATGGCGCCAAACGCGGATTCCGTTTTCCTGTCTGGCAACTCGACAGGGACGGTCGTCCCTTCGGGACATTGCCTGCGCTCCATGAGACGCTCGGCAACAGTGCCTGGGCTGTCTATCGGTTTCTGGTGTCGCGCCATGGCGCCCTCGATGGGCGGACCGGCCTTCGAGCCCTTCAGCAAGGCGATGACGCCTCGGTGTTGGCCGCGGCGGAAGGCATGGCCAGGGGCGATTTCGACTGAATGCCCGGCGTTCCACCTCCAGCCGATTTCGCGGCCGCAAAGCTCGAAATCGAGACCATATCGGCGGGGCGGACATTCGGCCGGATCTACTGGAGCACCTATCCCGGGGGACACTTCGGTGGGGGATCGTCGCGGAAATGAAAGCGGATGACGGCCCGCCGCCGCGGCAGCTCAGCGAAGTCAATCTTTCGCCGCACAGCCCACATGAGGGTCGAAACTTCCACGTCGCCGAGCGCGATCTCCGCCTCGATGTTGCATTGCGCCCATTCCGCTAACGCGTTCATCGCCGCTCGAGGTTTATCGACTTCTAGGTACGGAAATAGCAGATGGCGCCCGTCGCCCCGTCCTCGACACGCTCGACCAGGCCCAACGCTTCCATGTCCTTGAGCCGCCTCGACAAGAGGGCGGACGAGACGTTGCCCACCCGCTTGCGAATGTCATTGAAGCGGGTCGAGCCGTTCCAGAGTTCGGTCAGGATTTGGATCGTCCAGCGGGGCTCCAGGAACTCGCAGGCGTGCGAGATCCGGCAGACCAGTCCGTAAGGCCGTCTCGTCATGGCTGACCGCTCCTTTGCCGCAGGTTAGGCCTTGCGGAGCTCGAAGGCCAGTTCACAATCTGAAGCGGTGCGCTTCCGAAGATGCGCTGGCGCCTTCCCGTGCTCTGCCATGATGGTGGTCGTCATTCGTGCATCCCCCAACGGAGGCTACCATGACCTGGCGTAACATTACGCAAACGACACTAGGCCAGACCGCACGGCGCGTGCCGCGCACTTTTCTTGATCCTCCCCTCGAACGGCTGCTGGCCCTTGTCCGTGAGTGGCGGACCCGCCGCAACATAAAGCGTGGGCTTGGTCACCTGTCCAACTTCCTTCTGCGCGACGTTGGCTTGACCAAAGCAGACGCCGAGTCGGCCTGCGCCGACAGCTTCGATAGATCCGCTCTTGCGCGCTTAAGAGTGCAGCGCAGAACCAGACGGGAAATTGGTGAGAAGGGAAAGCCCCGGGGGCGGAAGCCGCTTGAGGGCGGCAATTGATCAGCCGAATTCGGGGGCATTCTTTAACAACGATTTTGAGGCGCAACCGCGGCGTCCGGCGTGGTCGCCGGCGATGTCTCCATTCGCACTACCGCAAAATTGAAATCTCTGGTCGAGTTAAGGCTCATTGCTGACCGGTAGATTTTTTGGTGCCGAGAGCCGACTTTCCGGTCCCCGAAATTCGACCGGAAAAGCAGCCTTTCCTGGGACCTAATGCTTCAAGATCTGGCTGAGGAACAATTTCGTTCGATCATGGCGCGGGTTGCCGAAAAACGCGTCAGGCGTGCCCTCCTCGACGATCTGTCCGGCGTCCATGAAGATGACGCGGTCGGCGACCGCGCGGGCAAAGCCCATCTCATGCGTCACGCACACCATGGTCATGCCGTCGCGGGCAAGTTCCGTCATGGTGTCCAGCACCTCCGAGACCATTTCCGGATCGAGGGCGGAGGTCGGTTCGTCGAACAGCATCACAGCCGGTTCCATACACAGGCTGCGGGCTATCGCCACACGCTGCTGTTGACCGCCGGACAGCTGGATAGGAAATTTGTTCGCCTGCTCGGGAATACGAACCCGCTCGAGGAATTTCAGCGCGGTCTTGCGCGCCTCCTTTTCCGGCACGCCCTTAACCCACATTGGGCCGGCCATGCAGTTCATCAGCACCGTCATGTGCGGAAACAGGTTGAAATGCTGGAACACCATGCCGACGTTGGAGCGCACGTCGGCGACGTTGCCCATCTGGCCATGCAGCGCAATGCCATTGACGGTGATATCGCCCGCCTGATGCGCCTCCAGGCGATTGAAGCAGCGGATGAGCGTCGATTTGCCGGAACCTGAGGGCCCGCAGATGACGATTCGCTCACCCTTGTGGACGGTCAGATTGATGTCCTTCAAGACGTGAAAGGCGCCGTACCACTTCGATAGGTTGCGCGCTTCGATGATGGCATGAGCGCTCATCTGACCTTGCTCCTATGGTAATGCCGCTCGATCCGCGCCTGGATCAGTTCGAGGCAGATCGACAGCATCCAATAGATCATGGCGGCCGAAATCAGCATCTCCATGTGCTGGAAGGTCTTCTGGCCGAGGGTGCGCGCCAGGAACATCAGCTCCCAAACACCAATGACCGAGACCAGCGAGGAATCCTTCAGCATCGAGATAAACTGGTTGCCCGTCGGCGGAATGATGACCGGCAGCGCCTGCGGCAGGATGATGCGGCGCATGGTCAGCGCGAAGCCGAAGCCCATGGAGCGCGACGCCTCCCATTGGCCGCGATCGATGCTCTGTATGCCGGAGCGGAAGATCTCGGTCATGTAGGCGCCGTAGCAGAGCGAAAGCGCCAGGATGCCAGCAGGCACGGCATTGATGACGAAGCCAAGTTGCGGCAAGCCGAGATAGATCAGGTAGACCTGCATGAGCAGCGGAAGGCCACGGAAGAAGGAGGTGTAGAAGCTGGCGATGGCGTAGGCGAAGCCATTGCTGGAAAGCTTGGCGACCGCGCCGGCGACCGCGATGACGGAAGCGATGACAATCGAGATCGCCGAAACGTAGAGGGTGGTGACAACGCCTTGGCTGATTAGAAACGGCAGCTTCTCGCTGATGAAGGGCAGGCTGAGATGGAAGGTCTCGAAGAAGGCAATGAACAGCAGCAGCAATTCGAGCCAGACGATGCCGATCTGGAACTTGAGCGGCGCGAAACCGATCAGCACTACGTTCAAGGTGAAGATCATCGCTATGGCGAAGGCAATGGCAAAGCGACCGTAGAGGCCACTCACCGACGGTTCGCCGATCACCGGACGCATCAGTTCGGCGAAGCTGGTGGCCGACATGTTGAAAGCCATGAATAGCAGCAGAACGACACCGAACATCGTCGCCACGAACCAGGGTTTGTGGACGAGGATTTCAGCTTCGACGGTATCGGGATAGAGCATCTTTAAGCACCGGGTGTTCGGCGGCCTGCCGGGGGCAGGCCGCCTTTGAAGGGGCTAGTTCGTCTTCGAATAATCCTGCCCGTACCATTTTTCGGAAAGCTTGCTCAGCGTGCCGTCCTCCTTCATCGCTTTCACGGCGTCGGCGATCTTGGCCGAGAGTTCGGGATCGCCGCGTTCGATGGCGATCGCCAGCGGCTCGTAGAAGACCGGATCGCCCAGCTGCTTGATCGGGTAACCGGCCTTCTCGGCATCGAGGATCGACGGCAGCGAAGAGACCACCGCATCCAGGCGCACGCCGTCGCCGAGGCGAAGGTCGTCAAAGGCGGTCGTCGAATTCTCGTAAGAGTGGACCTCCTTCGGGTTGAGCTTGTACTCGAATGACGGCGCGCCGGCGGCATCGAGTGTCAGATCCTTCTTGGCATAGGCCTCGAAGGTGGAGGTGCTGGTGGCGCCGACCACCTTGCCGTCGAGGTCCGCCAGCGTCTTGGCCTTGCTGTCCTTGTGCACGGCAACGGCCGCCGGTGTGTAATAGTAGACCGCCGGAAAATCGAAAATTTCGGCGCGCTTCTTGGTCGGCGTCATCGAGCCGGCATGTATGTCCCAGCGCCCTGCCCAATGGCCGGCGGTGATGATGTCCCAGCCGGGCGTGATGAACTCGACCTTGACGCCGAGGTGCTTGCCGATCGCCTTGGCGACGTCGACATCGAAGCCGTCCAGCTCGTTGCTGGCATTCACGAAGGACTGCGGCGCCCAGTTGGCATCGGTCGCCACCTTGAGCGTGCCGGCCGCCAGCACGCGGTCGAGCACCGCGCCTGCGTGAGCAGGATATGCGCTGAGCGTAAGCGCCACCGCGGCCATCGTCACTTGTCGTCTGTTCCAGATTGTCATGTGCGTATTCCCCTGTTGTTGTTCAGTCCCTTGCGGTCACGATGGTTCAGCCGGTCGTGACTTCGCAATTTCGTGCCGGTCAGGTCGGCGTCCTCTCCCAAAGGCCCTCGGATTTAGCGACGTCGCGGCCATTACGGTCTTCCGATGTCGCAGAGGATGTTTGCCGTCACCATTCCCGCGATCACAGGGAAGGTGCCGGCCTGTTGCCCGCGACGTGTCGTGCAGTGCCTGGTGTCCGGTGTTCTCTTTCGCATTGCGAAGGCTGCTATTCATCGGCGCCGGCCCCTTTTTCGCGGCCCGCGTCCAGCAGGAAATCGCCCATTACGGCGGCAACCCGTGCCGGCGCCTCGACCAGGATCGAATGGCGGAATCCGGGCAGGATGGCGAGTTGCGACCCTTGCACCTGCTCGTGCATCAGCCGTGCCATGCGCGGGCTGGAGCCTTGGTCGTCCTCGCCGGTGACGATCAGCGTCGGACAGGTGATACGGTCGAGGATGCCGCCGAAATCGGTCTCGGCCAGAACACGATAGGCCGCCGCATAGCAGTCGCGATCGTTCTCGGCATCCCGCCGGCGCAGCTCGGCGATGACCTCCGGGTTCTTGTCCTGAAAGTCTTCCGTCAGCCAGCGTGACAGCGAGGCGGCATGATGCGCCGAGGCGTCGTTCGCCATCAGTGCCGCCAACCGGCCACGCACCGCTTGCCGTTCCTCGGGCGTGCGGCCGGCAACCGTCGACAGCAGCACCAGTTTTTGCAGGCGCTCGGCATGCGTCAGCGCCAGGCGCTGCGCGATGAGGCCACCTAGCGAGAAGCCGACCAGATTGAAGGTGGCAAACCCGACATGGTCGGCCAGCGCCAGCGTCTCAGTGACGAAATCGTCGATCTCGTAGCGGCCCTTTACCCGGCTGGAACGGCCATGACCGCGCAGGTCGAAGGTGAGGACCGCGAAGCGATCTTTCAGTTGGCCCGACACGCCATTCCAGGCTTCGAGATAGGAGCCGACACCATGGATGCAGACCAGCGGCACGCCGCCCTCACCCTCAAGGCGCCAGTTGAGCAGCACGCCCTCGACATCGAGATGGCCGGAGCGCGCCATGGTCACGCCCTCGCCGCCCGGCGCGCCCTGTCGCGCTCCCGGGCCGCAAAAACCGGCATCACCTCGTCGACCCACAGCTTGATCGTCTTCTTCTGCAGCTCGAATGGCAGGTTGAACGTCAGGCCGAGGCAATATTGGTCGACGCCCGCCGCTTCATAGTCGAGCAGCTTCTCGATCACCTCGTCGGGCGTGCCCAACATCAGGTTGCGGCGGATGTTCTCGGGATTGTAGTTGTCCTTGCCCTTGACGCTGTCGTAGGGGACGGCTTCGGGAAAGCCGTTTTGCACGGTGCCGATGTTCTGGAACAGGTTCTCGAAGGCGCGGCCGTAGTCGATGGCATGCCCGACCGCGATCTCCCAGTCCTGCGCCCGTTCGTAGACGCAGGTGCGCCGCTGCATCATCAGGCGCGGGCGCGGCACCTCCGGATGATCGGCGACGGCCTTGCGGAATTTCTCACCCAGCACGGCGATCTCGGCCGCCGGCGCCGACAAGGGCGTCGACAGGATCGAAGCGCCGATGCCCACCGCCCAGTCGAACGTGCCGGGATCGCGCGCGGCCACCCAGATCGGCGGATGCGGCTTTTGCAGTGGCTTCGGCACACCGGCGGCGAGCGGGAACTTCCAGTAATCGCCGTCATGGGCATAATCCTGCGCCCACAGCTTCTTCACCGCCGGCACCAGCTCTTTCAGATAGGCAACGCCTTCCTGCTGCGGCATGCCGCCGGCCATGCGGTCGAACTCGTACTGGTAGGAGCCGCGCGCGATGCCGAACTCCAGCCGCCCGCCGGTCAGGTGATCGCAAAGTGCCGCCTCCCCTGCCAGCCGGATCGGGCTCCAGTAGGGAGCGACCAGGGTCGAGGTGCCGAGCCGGATCTGCTCGGTATGCTGGGCAAGCCAGGTCAGCGTCATTAGCGGATTGGGCGAGATAGTGCATTCGATCGTATGATGCTCCGCCGTCCACAACGTCTCGAAGCCACCCTCGTCGGCCAGGCGCGCCAACTCGAGCAGATTGCTCTTCACCTTCGACATCGGCATGTCGGGCGAAAAGCGCTCCATGGTCAGCGAAACGGCGAATTTCATGTCGGTCTTCCCAGTGCGTCGGGTTTGGTCAGCGAAGGCGAATAATGAAGGGGTCCTGCATGGCGCCGGAGTAGTCGATGACGACGTTCTTCAGGCGCGAGAACTCCTCCATGGCGTCGAAGCCGCCGCGCCGCCCGTAGCCGCTCTCCTTAAAGCCGCCATTGGCGGACATGAAGGAGGAGGCCCGGTAGGTGTTGATCCAGACGGTGCCGGCCTCGACATTCCTGGCGAAACGCAGCGCGCGGTTGATGTCCCGCGTCCAGATGCCGGAGGCGAGCCCATAGCGTGTGTCGTTGGCAAGCCGGATCATCTCGTCTTCCGACGAGAACGGCATGACGCCGACGACGGGACCGAACAGCTCCTCCTGCATGAAGTCCATGCCGTTGTCGGCGTCGGTCATCACAGTCGGCTCGAAATACCAGCCGCCGGCAAGCTCGGCCGCCTGCGGCCGCCTGCCGCCGGCCGCGATGCTGGCGCCCTGGCGCACGCCCGAGGCGACATATCCTTCCACCTTGGCAAGCTGTGCAGACAGCGCCAGCGGGCCGATGTCGGTTTCTTCCAGCGTCGGCAGCCCGACCCGCACGCGCCTCGTGCGCTCGACCAGCGCCTCGACGAAGCGATTGTAGACGCTGGCCTCGACGAAACAGCGCGAACCGGCGACGCAGGTCTGCCCCGCCGCCGCGAACACACCGGACACGACGCCGTTGACGGCATGGTCGATGTCGACGTCGCCGAAGACGACATGTGGCGACTTGCCGCCGAGCTCCATCGAGCAGGGGATGAGATTCTCCGCCGCATTGGCGGCAATCCGCCGGCCCGTTGCGGTCGATCCGGTGAAGACGAGTTTGGCAATGCCGGGGTGCCGGGTCAGTGCGTCCCCGGCCACGGCGCCGGTGCCAGTGACGACATTGACGACGCCGGCCGGAAAGCCGGCCTCCATGATCAGCTCGGCCAGAGCGAGCGTGGAAGCACTGGTATGCTCGGACGGCTTGACGACGACCGTGTTGCCAAGCGCGAGGCATGGCGCCAGCGTGCCGGTGAGCAGCATCAGCGGCGAGTTCCATGGCGTGATCATGCCGACGACGCCGATCGGCTCGCGGAGGTTGAAGTTCAGCATGTCGAGCTTGTTGACGGGGATGGTGTCGCCGAGCAGCTTGTCGGCCATGCCGGAGAAATAGGTGTAGCTGTCGGGCATGGCGCGCATCTGCGCCCGCATTTCCTTGAGCAGCTTGCCATTGTCGCGCGTCTCGATCAGCGCCAGCTCGTCGGCGTGCTCCAGCACCAGTTCCGCCAGCCGGCGCACCAGCCTGCCGCGATCGGTCTGGGTCATGCGCCGCCATGCCGGAGCGGCGAAGGCGGCGCGCGCTGCCTCGACAGCCGCGCCAACATCCTCGGCGCCGGCCTCGGCGAACTGGTACCAGGGCTGGCCGGTGGTCGGGTCGAAACTGTCGATGTATTGCCCGCTCCTGGGTGCCACGAACGCGCCATTGATGAACAGGTTCTGGCGTGAGCCTTTGAGCGATCTGACCGTCGTTTTCATGCTGTCTGTCCTGCGTGGAACATCATTCGGACGCGGCCTGCGTCCACGATTGCGACTGGCCGTCGATCATGGCGACGCGGCCGCCGTCGCGTGTGTCGATGTAGATGCCGAAGCGCTTGTCCTGGCGTTCGCGGGCATAGCGGCGCAGCATGGCGCGCAATTCATGCGTGGCGATCCGCTCATAGGGCAGCGCGTCGACGGAAAAGAAGGCGTGGCCATCCGGAAGTGCGGCCTCAGCGCTCTCACGGCTCAGTTCGGCGCGGTAGATGAGATAGCCCGGGTCGCTGTCGGCGACGTCGAACACGGAATAGAGGAAGGTGTTTTCAGGAACGAGGCTCAGCGCGTCGCCGCCATCGAGGACGAGCTGGCTATCGGCCTTGCGGCGCCGCGCCGTCGGCAGCACCCAGCTTCCCTTGCCATCGCTGCACAACAGGATGCGGTTCCCCGCTTCGACCAGATAGCCGATGATCATGTCCTGCGAGGCCAGCCAGCCGGTGGGCAGCGGATCTTTCACGCTGGCGTAACGGCCACGGCAAAATCCGAGCGGCGCCGATGGGCTGGTGCCGAAAGCCTGAACCCGGCCGATCAGGATGATGTGGTCGCCGGCCTCGATGCGGTTGTGAACGGTACAGTCGAACCATGTCAGGCTGTCGGTGAGGATCGGCGCGCCGGTGTGTGCGAGGTCATGGTTGACTGACTGGAATTTGTCCGCCGCTTTGGACGCGAATACCGAAGAAATATCGATCTGGCCTTCATGCAAGAAATTGACCGCGAAGGACCGCGTCTCGTTGAATGCGGGAAAGCTCGCCGCCGCCTTGCCGACGCAGACCAGGAGCAATGGCGGGTCAAGCGAGACCGAGGTGAAGGAGTTGGCGGTCATGCCGCGAGGATTGCCGTCGTTGTCGCGTGTGGTGATGACGGTGACACCGGTGACGAAGGTGCCAAAAGCACGACGCAAGGCGATCGGGTCGATCGTCCTTTGTGCCACGGCCGTTGCGTCCGTCATTGCTCTCCTCCCGTTGTCGGGCGAAAGCTAGGCAAGAGCCGGCGGGTGTTCTTCCTCTGGTCTGGAGGAAAGATGGCGCGGCGTGCTGCTGTTATCCCGAGCAAGCACGAGCGCGACGAGCCCGTGCTTGCGGCGGCTGCCGCATCGCAACAGTGATGGCGAGGTCAAGGGAGTCTAGCGGGCTGCCGGCACACGGCTGTCGATGATGCCGCTGAGACGGATCGCCAGTTCAACTGCAAAGCGCTGTTCGGGCGTGTCGAGACGGATCCCGAACAGATCCTCCATGCGCGACAGGCGATAGCGCAAGGTGGTGACGTGCAGGCCGATGGCGTCGGCGCAGGCTTGGCTGCGGCAGCCCTCGCGCAGATAGGCAAACAGCGTGTCCAGATAGGGCGTGCCGTGCTCGCGGTCATGCGCGATCAGCGCGCCGACACTGTCCTCGACGAAGCCGCGCACATCAGGCGCGTCGGCGGCGGCGACCAATATCGGCAGCGGGCCGAAATCCTGGCCGGCGAAGACACCGGTGCGCCCGAAGGAGCGGCCGATCCGGATCATGCGGCGACACCGCTCCCAGGCAATGGGATAATCGGCCAGCGCGGCACAGGCTTCGGAAAGCACCACCACCGGTTCGCGCTCGAAGTAGCGGCCAAGCTCGGCTGCGATCCTATGCGGCAATTTCGCGAAGCGCGCGCTGTCCTGTCCGGCATCGGCCGGAACGAGACAGACAAGGCCGTCTTCCGCCGCGATTGCCGTGCCAGCAATGCCTGCCTGCTGCAAGAGACGCACGAGCGCATGATGCGGATGGGCAAGGCCGATGGCACCATCCTTCGCCTGTTCGGCGAGATCGACGACGATCATCTTGTGCGCAACGGTCAAGTCCAGCCCCAGGCGGCGCGCGCGATTGACGATATCGGCCTCATCGCGCCAGCGGCGTTCCGCGACCTCCAGGAAAAGCTCGGTCAGCGAACGCGTCTCGAAGCGGAAGCGCACGAAGCTGCGCATCATCTGGACGCTGAGCGCGAATTTGGTGCTGTCGAGCAGCATCTGGTCGAGTTGGCCGGACTCGTGAGGCGTCGGAAAAATCATCAGCGCGCCAACCACTTCGGCATCGATAGTAAGCGGCTCGACGCGCACCGAAAGCTTGAGCTGGCGCTTGCCGTCGTCGACGAACAGCGTCTCGGAGCGGCGTCCGTCGGACGCGCCGCGAGCTATCTTGAAGATCTGCCGGCTCAGCGTTCCGCTCACCGCCTGCTGCCAGGAGGCGACGTCGAAATGCGCCTCGCTCGGGGAACGGCCGGCCACGACCAGATTGGCATGGAAATCGATCACCACCACCGGATTGGGCAGAAGCTCGCTGACCTTTTCGGCGAGCGAGACCACGGACCCGTCCGACAAGGCCTGCTGCAGCAGCGAGGTGTGTGCCGAAAGGGCGCGTTGCAGGCGTTCGCCGGCCTGCTTCTCCTGGCGCAGCCGATGCTGCTTCTCGACCGCGATCTCACCCAGGTGCACGATCATGCCGATGAAGGCGATATCCTCCGCCGTCACTTCGGTGATCTCGCGCGAGACGACGGTCAGCACCATCGGCCGGCTGTCCTCGTCGACGCAGTTCATCGGCATGACCAGCACGCTGCGGTAGTCGCGCTCGAACGCCTCGCGGCGATAGCCCGGAAACTCCTCCGACGCCCGCGCGTCCCTGATAAAGACCGGCTCATTGCGATTGAGCGCGACGATCGAGGGACTGGTAGCCAGTTCCCAGCGATCCGGCAGCGTGCGGTGAATGAGCGTCGGATCATGGCGCACGATGACATGGGCGTGGCCATGCGGGGCGTCGATGCTCATGATCGAGCCCAAGGTCCATTTCGCATGGCGGCAGGCTGCCAGCACGAGATCGCGCAGCACGGACTGGAGATCACCACCCGAATTGATGAGGCTGGCGGCGTCCCGCAAGGAGAGAATTTGCGACTCGTGGTCCACGCCTGATCTTCCGCCACTCGCGAAGGGCGAATTTAAGCCGTCGCGGATATATGAACGCTACACCGCTTCCAAGCGGGGTGCACGCGGATTCTTCCTACGAACCGGAGGAATACCCATCGATTGGCGCGCATTAGATTTGAGCTTTCACATAGAGAGGCCAAATCATGGAATTGCGGAAGATCTGCACCTTCATCGAGGAAATGCACCTTGAAGGCGGCAGGGCGGCCGCCAGGCCGGTGACATCGATCGTCGTCGCCGCCGTCCTGGGCAATCCATGGGCCGGGCGCGGCTTTGTCGAGGATTTGCGGCCGGAGATCGTCGCGATCGCACCCCGGCTCGGGGAGGAGCTCACGCGCCGCTTGATTGCGCTGATGCCGGCGGAACGCATCGAAAGCTACGGCAAGGCCGCGGCCGTCGGGACCGCCGGCGAGATCGAGCACGCCTCCGCCATGATCCACACGCTGCGCTTCGGCAATGTCTTCCGCGATGCCGTCGGCGGCACGACCTATCTCGAGTTCTGCAATACACGCAACGCGCCGGGCGCGCTGCTGTCGCTACCAATGATGCACAAGAGCGAAAACGGCCGCCGCTCGCACTTCATCACAGCAAACTTCCAAATTGCCGATGGCCCAGCCGCGGACGAGATCGTGGTTGCCATTGGCGCGGCGGACGGCGGACGACTCCACCCGCGGATCGCGGACCGTTTTCAGGACATGAAGGAGATGGAACAGGAAGCCGCCATGTAGTGCCTTGCGCAGCATCTCTTGTCGCGCCGCTGACAATGTCCGCTTTTGAGAATTGGCGCATCGGGACCTCAACGGCCAACATGCTGGCGCAAAGCTGACGCCAGCGGCGAATTTGAACCGAATACCCGTCTTCCCATGTTTATGATTTGTGCTTCGAAGTCGCATAATTGGCAGTCTTGGCAGTCTGCAATTGGGAGGGAAATCTCCAGAGACCGGAACTCAGCCCCACTCACGGCCTCAGCTCTGACAGATGAAGCCTATGCTGTCAGTTCCATGTGACATCAATTGCAATCAACGCGCTTTCATGTTTGCTGGGCCAATGGCTCGTCCTCGCTTGCTGCCCGAAAAGAGTCTTCCGGCCTATGCGTACCTGCCTGGCAAACATCCGCATCCGGTACGTGATCCCTTGGGCCATAGCTACCGGAACGATCCCGTGACCGTCGCCCTTGGGGAAGCGTTAGGCTCGGATGTCTTTCGATGGGGAATCGACCTTTTCAACCACGGCTATTACTGGGAAGCCCATGAGGCTTGGGAGCCTCTTTGGCACGCTGCGAAACGAAGCAGCCAGCACCGCCTGTTCTTCAAGGGACTGATCCTATTGGCGGCCGCCGGGGTGAAAATCCGCGAGGGAAAGCGGGTCGCTGCCGTGCGCCACGCGACAAGAGCTGCCGCGCTATTTCGTCAGGTGGTGACGGTGCCGAGCCGGGTCTTTGAGACTGCCCTCGAGATGACACCTGCGGCGCTTGCAGAATATGCCGAAGCGGCCGTAACTTCCCGGGTCATTTTGCCAGAGCCAAAGCCTGACCAGCCCGAGCCCGTTTTCGATTTTATTCTCGCACCAAAGTTGGAGAGTGTCTGATCGGCTACCCTTGGTAGCGTTCAACCCAGCTCCGCCTGTGGAAGGCGTTGATAGTGACCCTATTTAAAAGCCGCACACCACCGCATGCAGCGCCGCAAAACAATAAGCGCTGCATCGACTGCGGAGGCTTGACTTCAGACGAGGCATACCGAGCTTGTTGTGGGGAAAGCCACTAAGAACTGTCAAATCCCAAGTCCCGCTCCCCTAGACTAAAATCAGTCAGTCCTCTCTACCACTTTTCTGCAAGGATCGACTCCGCGGTCTTTTCGTCGGTGATCAAGACATCGACGACTCCGAGACGCAATACGGCGCGCAGCACCGGAACCTTGTCGAGGCCACCGGAGGGCAGGATGACAGTGTCAATGTGGCGCAGGTTTTCGGGGGCGAGGCCGATAACGCGATCGTTGAGTGGGTGATCGACCAGATGTCCGTCGGCGCCGATCCAGTGGCCGCAAATATCGCCGACCGCCCCGGCTTCGCGGAGCGATCTGAGATCATCGTCGCCTACCAGTCCGATCCGAAAAATGGTGGCGTCCTTGTGCACCGCACCCACCGAAACGAAAGCGGCGTCAACGTCGCGGGCATGGGTGAAGGCGTCTTCCAAAATGGACTGGCGCATAAGCAGATCGCGCGTGGCCTCCGTGTCCGTGAACACCGGTGCTGCGATGTAGAAGCATTCCGCATCGAAAAGCGCCGCGAGCCGCGAGGCGATTTCATAGATGTTGATCGCCGATCCGCGCGTGAGCCCACCAAGCAAGGAAACGACCGACATTCCTTTGACGGGGCGCACGGTCACTGACCGCAGACTAAGCTGGAGCGTCCGTCCCCATCCCACGCCCACCGATATCCCGTCACGGATTCTGAGCGACAGGGCCTCACCGGCGGCGGCTGCGATCACCTGTGGCACCAAGGCAGGATCGGGTGGCGTCGGAACCACGATCGGATCGGAGATCCCGTAGGCATGCCGCAACCGGTGCTCCAACTCTATGCAGTTCGCCACCTTCGAATTGATGCGGATCTGAACGATCCCCCGCTCGCGGGCCTGCGCCAGCATCCGGTTGACGCGAAGGCGGGTCAGGCCAAGGGACTTGGCGATTTGCGCCTGCGTGAGGTCGCCGACATAAGCAAGCCAGGCGGCGCGGACGAGAAGCCCTTCCTCGCGTTCGGCCGAAACGGAGTTCGTCAAGGTGTTGCGGCCGTCGCGTTTCTTTCGTGGTGGTTTCTCCATCAGAATGTCCTCCACTCCGCGAGATCAGAGCGGCTCGGCGGAGCCGTGCTCGAATCGATATGAAGCGTCAATCGATTTTTCTGGGTCCGCCTCTAGCCTCGGTGATAACGGTCGAAGGACAAAGCCAGCGGAGCATCGTGGCAAATCGCGTCGATGATGGCGGCCGTCAGCGGCAAGCGATCGCCAGGAAGTACGCCTTGCGCCATCATCTTCGCCAATGTCGGGCCAAGATCCAGCGCCAGTTGCGCCCCTTCGACCGTGTCTGAACTCATATGCTCGCGCTTCGCCACGGAATAAGGCAGGCCGCGGCCAAGCAAGCGCCCCATGCGGCCGTTGCGACCCGCCTGGCAGGTCACATAAAGATCGCCCGAGCCGGCCAGTCCCTGTACTGTTTCGGTTCTTCCGCCGAGGGCCTCGACCAGAATCGCCATCTCCGCCAGCGACTGCGAGAAAAGTGACGAGGCAAGATTATGCATGACCGCACCATTTGGCGCCTTGTTGTCGCGCTCCAGCAGTCCGATGGGTGCCCCAACGGCGAGCGTGTAGAAATTCTTGAAAGCGGCGCAGATTTCGACGCCTACGACATCGGATGACGGGCGCGCGTGATAGAAAGGAGCTCGCAGGATGTGGGACGCCGCGGCGACCTGATCGGCATCGAGCCCGGCCACGATCACCGATGTATCACGCTGTGCGGCCAGTTCGCCGGCAATGCAGGGTCCGCCGACGGCCATCACCGGCATCGACAAGGAGGTACGCCGTTGAATTTCGCGAGCGACCACACGTGGCAGGATCTCAATGCCTTCGTCACTCGCGGTGAGCCCCTTCGTAATCATCAGTATCGGCACGGGCGACTTGATGCTCTCGGCGATGCGGTCGATCGCCCAAGGAACACCGGCTGAGGAGACGCCGAGTACAAGCAAATCGGGTTCGTCGTTCATCGCCGCCCCGAACCCGGTCCACGAGCAGGCGGTTACCGCGCCAGGCAGAGTGATGTTGAGGCGCGGATGACGGCCTGTGCCGGCCACGGAGCCAATGATCTCTTCGTCGAGATGGGTGCCGACGAGAGTGATGCGGTTACCCGCGTGAGCGGCCGGAAGCGTCATGGCAGACCCCATGACGCCAGCGCCGAGGATAACGATCCGCGCCATTCAGTTTCTTCCCCTGTCCAGCCGCTCGCCGCTGCCTTGGTCGAATAGATGGATTCGGTCTGGCGCCGGCTCCAGATGAATCATGGCTCCTGGAGAGAGTTCCATCCGATTGTGCAGCACCGAGCAGACCGCGTTGTTGCCCATGCTGGCAAAGATATGGATTTCAGGACCAGTCGGCTCGACGACAGTGACGGTCGCCGGAATGCCGCTCCCGTCCGCCACCGGTCGAAGATGTTCGGGACGAATGCCATAGACCACCTTCTGGCCGGACCGAACCGCTGCCTCGGGCGGAAGAGGCAGGGACAGTTCGTCAGTCCGCACCACCCAGGCTCCGCCCTCGGAGGCCACTTCGCCATGGAACATGTTCATTCCAGGCGAGCCGATGAACGAGGCGACAAAGAGATTTGCCGGACGATCGTAGACATCGAGCGGACGCCCGATCTGTTCGATGTAACCGTCGCGCATGATGACGATGACATCGGCCATGGTCATGGCCTCGATCTGGTCGTGCGTGACATATACCGTGGTGGTCTTTAGCCGCTGGTGGAGTTCCTTGATTTCGGTGCGCATTTGCACCCGCAGTTTGGCGTCGAGATTGGACAGCGGCTCGTCGAATAGGAATACGGTTGGATCTCGCACGATGGCACGGCCCATGGCGACGCGCTGCCGCTGGCCGCCCGAAAGCTGGCGGGGATATCGTTCCAGGTAGGGCGTTAGATTGAGGACCGACGCCGCCCACCCCACCTTCTGTTTGATTTCTTCTGTGGGGCGTTTCTTCAACTGCATGGAAAAGGCCATGTTGTCGAAAACCGTCATGTGCGCGTAAAGCGCGTAATTCTGGAAGACCATGGCGATGTTGCGGTCTTTGGGGTGAAGGGTGTTGACGACTTTGTCGCCTATGGCGATCCCGCCGGATGTGATGGGCTCAAGACCGGCTATCATGCGCAGCAGGGTGGACTTGCCGCAGCCGGACGGCCCCAACAGAACGACGAACTGGCCATCGTCGATCGAAAGATCGAGTCCATGGATAACCTCGACCGCGCCATAGTCCTTCCTTATGTTGCTGATGGTGACAGATGCCATGAACCGCTACCCTTCATTGCCCTTGCGTGTTGCGTTTCCACCGCCATGCGAGCCATTGCAACCACGCAATGCTGTCTCACCATTCGTTCTCCAGAAATTCTTCCAGGAGCCCCGCATCGGCGGCCAGATTGACAAAGGACCAGCGACCGCGGATTTCTCGCGAATAGCGGATGGCGTCGTGCCAAAGCTCTCGTGGCAGGCTTAATTCCGCGCCGGTGATCGGTCCTCCCGCGGCCTTTAATGCCGCCTCCATGCGGGCGACCGGCATGGCTATCGGCCGAAGCTCCCGGCGTAGGGCCGGCCAGATTTCGGCAAGTTTCTGGTTGAAGGCTTCCGTCTGGCTAGGGTCGAGTGCCGTCTTCCTCATTTCGGCAACGCAAAGTGGTCCCAGTTGCGCGCCATAGCGGGCCAGAATCGCCGCTTCATCGACGAGGGTCGGTTTTGCCCGCGGCGGCTCTTTCATGTCGAGCAGACGGGCTTGCAGACGCGCCATCACTAGCGAGGCAACCCCGACCTGCTGACCGTGCGTGGTGCCGGTATGATGGTCTCCCGCGAACATGTCGACCCAATGGGAGATCTGGTGCTCCCCCATGGAGCCCGGATGGGAAACGCCGGCGAAGCAGACGCCCATCGAGCACAGCGTCAAAACTCGCTGGAGATGCCCGACAGCGGCGACGTCATGCCTTGCAAGGCCAGGTGCATGGGCCAGCATCGGTTCCTCGTCGCCCGCCTGCAGCAGGTAAGGAACATCAGAATAGTAAGTGCCGAACAGCCGATGCGAGGCCCACCAGTCGATCTGGGCGGTGGAACGGCAGAGACTGTCGCCAAGTCCGGCTGCGCTGAGCCAGGTCGGCGCTGCGGCCGAAACGCCAAGGTCCAGGAAGATGCCGCGCGGCGCGTGCGAGGGCAGCGAAATCTTGAGGCCTGAAGCCAGGGTCACCGATGCGGTCGAAGCGCCGTAGCCATTCATCGACGCTGCCGTGCCGAAAACGGCATATGGCCGGCCATCGAGGAAGGTTGCATGCTTGCAGCTGTCGTTGAGGACGCCGGATCCAACGGCGACGATCGCGGCTGCGTGACGTGTCTTCTCTCGGACCATCTGGATCGTCGCCTCGTCGCAGTCGAGACCTTGAGGCAGCACGATTTCGTCGATATCGGCGACGGCACGCAGCGCCTTTGCAACGCGCTGCCCCATCACTTCGACGGTGTTGACGTCGGACACGACAGCGATGCGGTTGCCCAGCGTCAGAGGCGCGATGAGGTCCGCCTCACGGCCCTCCGTCGTCTCCAGCAATTCGATCGTCTGGAACGGCAGGTTAGCGGCCGCGCCTGTCTTGGGATCTTTCCAGCGCCCTGCGACAACATCCTCGATCAAGGCGTTCCAGTTGATCGTTTCAGCCATGGTCAGCCTCCGTGAAAGCCGCGAGTCGCTGGTTCCAAGCGGAAAGCGTTGGCCAAAGATCGGCGTGAATCGCGAGAAGTTCGGCATAGCGGCCGGCACGGCCAGCATCGGGATCGAAGGATTGGGCGGGTTCGCTGGCCATCGCGAGAGACGCTTCGGCGATGGTGGAAAACCAGCCCGCCCCCTTCGCCGCTGCCATTGCCGCGCCGAGCGAAGATGCTTCCACGGTCGTCGAACGCTTTACGGGACGATCGAGTGCATCCGCCAGGATCTGCATCCACAGGTCGGACTTCGCTCCTCCGCCGATGGCTATGAAATGGTCGATGTTCTGGGCGACGGCGGCAGCGGCCCGCTGACTTGTCGCGGCCTGGTGCAGCGCTATTCCTTCCAGCACGGCGCGATAGACGTCGCCGCGGCGGCTCGAGCCGGAAAGCCCGACGATTACACCGCGGGCGGCGCTGTCCCAGTGCGGATCCATGACGCCTTGCCAGTAGGGCAGGAGCATGATGCCGCCTGCACCGATTGGGCTGGCCGTGGCTTCGGCTTCGAGCGTCTCCAGGGCGCCGCTGGACCCATGCTCGACGCCAAGCATTTCGCGCGTCATCCAGTCGACGAGAAAAGTGCCGGCGCGCAGGCACGTCTCGTAGATATAGCCATCCTCGGCGACCGCCGTTTCGGTGCGGAAGGCCGGGTCGTGGACGTAGTCGGTGCCGTAGCTGCCGGAAACGACCGCCGTGCCGAGGTTTATGTAAGCGCATCCCGCCTGCAACACACCGGCCCCCGTGCCGGCGCATTGACCGTCGCCGCCGCCGGCGACGATCGGCGTACCCTCCCGCAAGCCTGTGGAGATGGCGGCTTCCGGGGTTATCTGGCCCAGAACGGTGCCAGGCCGCGCCAGGTCCGGCATCATTCGTCGGGCGATGCCCGCCGCCTCCAGTATCTCGTTCGACCAGTCCATGGTTCGCATGTCGAGCACGCCCATTGGGTCCGCGGAGGCGGTAGACGTTACCCACCGGCCGCTCAAGCGAAAGACCAGGTAGCCCTGGACTTCGGCCATTCGCTCTACTTGGGCAAAAATCTCGGGCTGCTCCTCGCGGAACCAGATCATCCGGTAGAGGCAGGGGATGACGTCCAGTGGCTTGCCGGATATCGCGTGGACGCGTGCTGCTCCGAAGGTCTGGCCGAAACGGCGTGCCTTCTGGCGGGCGCGCTCATCGAGCCACAGCGTCGCGGGTCCGACCGCCTCGCCTTGCTCATCGAAAAGGCCGAAGCTTTCGCGCTGGTTGGCAATGGCGAGGGCGGCAATGCGTGCCGGCGAAACTGTTGCCGACACGGCGCGGAGCGCTGTGGCGGTCGAGGCCCACCATTCGGCCGGATCCTGCTCGAAATAGCCGCGACGCGGGTTGGACGTTGCAATCGACGCACGACCTTCCGCCACCGCGCGACCATTGCGATCCCATGCGATCGCCTTGGTTGCCGAGGTCGAGGAATCAATGCCGATGACGAGATCCGGAACCATTGCTGCCACATTGCCAAAGGGCGAGGGCGGTCGAAACCGCCATCGCCGAAATTACCGGAAAAGTCCGCTAAAGGCCGGCATCCTTGACTTTGCCGTCGACAATGCCGGCAATCACATCCAGGCATGCCTTGGCGTTGCCGCCATAGTCTTGGCCGGTCAGTAGCTTGCCGAGTTCAACCGGGATGTCGTTGTTCGACAAATCAGCCCAAATCGGCATGTCCGGCTCCGATCCCATCTGGTTGTCGATGGTGTATTTGATCGCATCGAAATGGCGTGTCGTTCCCGGTCCGACGACGGCTTTCGCCTTGACCCGAGGATCGGTGAAGGAGGAATTGCGCATCGGCGAGGCGCCTCCGCCGAGCGTCGACACCCGCGCCATTACGTCCTTCGAGCAGACCCACTGCATGAACAGCCATGCCGCTTCCTTGTTCTTGGAGTATTGCGACAGCGAGATCGTCGAACCACCCTGGTGGCCGACCGCCGGGATCTCGTTGAAGCCGCAATCGGCGACGGCGCGACGGCCTGGGACCTCCTTGGGTGCGGGCAAGGCCTCGAACAGGCCTTTGACCTTGGAATCGTTGGCATCGAAGCCGGGAAAATCCTCGCCCCAGGTGATTGCCATGGCGGCTTGCCCCTGTGTCAGGGCCTGCCCCTGACCATCCCAGGTCCATGTCGTCGCGGAGGGCGGCGAGTTCTTGACCAGCTCCTGGTAGAATTGCAGCCCGGCCACGCCGCGCTCATCGTTGCCGACAAACTTCTTATCCTTGTTGAAGATCGAGCCGCCATGACCCCAGAGTGCGAAGGTCCAGTCGCATTCGAGCGAATAATGGCCAGACTTCGCCTGGCATGCGGTGCCAAAGATGCCATTGCCCTTTTCCGCCTCCGTAAGTGCCTGCACGGCCTTGAGATAGGCGTCGAGATCTGTCGGCAACGCGATATTGTGTTTGTCGAAAAGATCCTTCCGGTACATCAGGATGAAGATCGGAATATCGAACGGAATTCCGCACTGTTTGCCATTGTACATGGCGATGCCGTCGACAAGGGGCTTGGAGAAATCGTCCCAGTCGAAGTTGGGCATCGCCAGTTCTTTGTTCTGGTCATAATACTCGCGCGGATCGACGACATCCTGTGCAAATGTCGCCATCCAGGACTGGTCGAGATAGTAGACGTCATAGGTGCCCAGCTGGCCCTGTACATCCTGCGTAGCCTTGGCGAGAACCTGCTCCAGCGGCACGATCTCGACCTCGACCTCGATGCCGGTCGCCTTGGTGAACTCACCCGCGACAAGCTGGTTGGCGACGATGGTTGGCGGCGTCGCTTCCGAAGTGTAGCGGATTTTCGTGCCGGCATATGGTTTGCCGACATCGGCCAGCCACTTCAGCATATCCGCGTCCTGGGCGCGGGCTTCTTCGACCCCCAGGCCCAGCACCCCCCGATTGGAGCGGCCACCGCCCAGCATGGCCGATCCGAAGGCGGAAAAGCCGACGCCGGCGAGTGCCATCTTCCTCATGAATTCGCGTTTGGTTATTCGGCGCGCCGTAAAGTCGTTGCAGGTATCGGCGACGAATGTCTTCTTGTCGTGGTCTTTGAAGCTCATGATCGTTTCCTCCGTTGCGATTTGCCGTAGTTCTTCTCGTCCGGGCCTCACTCTTTCAGCGATCCGAGGGTGAGGCCGCGGACCAGATGCCGTTGGACCAGCAGGATAAAGATGAAGCTGGGTATGATCGCGGACGTGCCGAGCGCCGTGATGTAGCCCCACTCTGTCGCGGTCGAGGTGACAAAGGTCGAGATCTTCACCGGCACGGTGCGGATCGACGTTGTCAGGAACAGCGAGAGTAGGAATTCGGTCCATGAAAAGATGAAACACAGCACGGCTGTCGCGGCGATGCCGCCTTTCACCATGGGAAGGACCACACGTCGAAACGTCTGCCAGCGCGTTGCGCCGTCAATCAGCGCCGCTTCGTCGACCTCACGTGGCACATCGTCGAAGAACGACTTCAAAAGCAAAACCGCCAGCGGCAGGTTGATCAAGCTGTGAACGAGGATGAGCCCGGTATAGGTATCGCGCAAACCAAGATCCCGGAACATGAAGACGACCGGTATGACTATCGCGATTGGCGGCATGAAGCGCTGCGAAAGGATCCAGAAAAGGAAGGACTGCTGGCCGCTGAACTGCATTCGCGACAGGCAATAGGCGGCCAGTGTCGCCAGCAACAGCGTCAGTGCCGTCGAACCGACGGCTATGGTCGCGCTGTCGAGCAGCGACTGCCGGGAATCGTAGGAACTGGCGCCACCCTTGATAACTCCCGCCGCCTCGCCCCCCTGTTCCATGCCGATGTCGACCCGCGAAACGCCAAGCAGCGTCACGCGGTAATTGTCCGGCGTCGGAGTGAAACCGGTGTAGACCGGGCCGCTGCGGTCGAAGATCGCGGAGTAGGGCTTGATGGAGGACAGGGCCCACCAGGCGATCGGGAACATGAAGATCGCCACCACCAGCACGGCCAGCACGTCGCGGGTGATCGTCTGGGCGCGGGACGGCTCCATCAGAACCTCACCTTGAAAAGCCTAACGAAGATGTTCGATACGCCGATCAGGACGACAAGCACGATCAGCGACAAGGTCGCGGCGTATGGGAAGTCTCCGGTGAAGTAGATACGGCCAGCGTAGAATGACAGCGTCTCGGTGGCCGTTCCGGGGCCGCCGGCGGTGATGATGTAGACGTAGTCGTAAATGCGAAAGAGATCGACGCCGCGGATCAGCACGGCAACCGCTATCACCTTGCGCAGCATCGGCAATGTAAGCCGCAGGAACGTCTGGATGCCGTTGGCGCCGTCGATCGCTGCAGCTTCGAAAGGTTCCTTCGGCAGCGCCCGAAGGCCCGCCAGGATGATGAGCACCATGAACGGCGTCCATTGCCATATGTCTGCCAGCAGGATCGCCGCCAATGCGGTTCCCGGCTGTGTTAGGATCGGCTGTGCCGGCGAGATCAGGTCGAGAGCATAGAGGTAGAACGACAGGACCCCGAAAGAGCCGTCTTGCATTAGCAGGAACATCATTCCGGTCACGGCGGGCGGCACCACCAGTGGCAGTGTCATCAATGCACGCAGCACCCCGTAACCCTTGCGATCGGTATCGAGCAGAAGCGCGATTACGATGCCGAGTGCCAGCTGAACGGCAAGCGCCACGAAGGTGTAGATCAGCGTGGTTTCCAACGAATGCCACATACGCGCATCCGAAAAGGCACGCGTCCATTGGTGGAGCCCGGCGAAGTCAAGTTGCCGGGAGACGACATTGCGTTTGTGAAACGACAGCCAGACTGAATAGGCGAGGGGATAGATGCCGAAAACGAGAAGCATCACCGTGATCGGAGCGAGCCAGGGGAAAGGATGCTCGGCCGTCATGAACCGGGGCAGCGCCCATCTGGGCGTTTCGCGGTTCACGGTGACCGTGCTCACGCGCAAATCTCCGCTCGGTCACAGAGACGCATCGGCCTTCTCCCTGTCGGCCAGATTGTGCCAACTTGAACTTTTGTAAGTTTGTTGTGCCTTTTGTTAAAAGCGTGTCGGACGGACGACGATTTGTCAAGTGTCGGTTCCGTTAGCGCTCAACGGATTTGCTCGTGGTCCCGGAGGATGCCATCACCACCGGATGGAATTATTTGTGGAGGGAACGCCGCCGCCAAATGCCGTGTGCCAGCATTAAAAGCGCTCAGGGCCGCCGTCAGCCAGACTTGTCTGCCCAAGAAGTTACGCAACGCATGGACAAGATCGGGAGACAGCCCGGTGGCTTTGGAACTTGCCTAGTCCGGCAATCGGATCTGAAGCTTTACGTCCGCCGGCCGGGCTTCGACCGCGCGATCAAATGCGGTGATGGAGTCTTCGAAGGCGAAGGTCGCCGAAATGAGGGGCTTTAGGTCGACCCGGCCCGACCCCATCAGAGCAATTGCCCGCTCATATTGGTGGGCATATCGGAACACAGTTTCGATGCGGACTTCCTTGGTCGAGGCTGTGGCAATGTCTAACCCCACAGGCGCCACCGGCAGGCCGACCACCACCACCGCGCCACCCGGTCGCGGCAGGTCGAGCAGCGTCTCCCATGCTCTGGCCGAGCCGGAGCATTCGAAGACGACGTCGGCGCCCCAGCCGTCGGTCAGGCGCTTCACCTCTGCCGCCAGATTCTTGTCGCGGATGTTGACCGGAACCACACCCTGAAAGCCGGCGGCAATGTCGAGCTTGGGTTGGGCGAGGTCTGCAACAATGGCGCGGGCGCAGCCGCCGGCAAGGGCGGCGATCGCCACCATCGTGCCGATCGGCCCTGCGCCAATCACCACCGCGGTGTCACCCGGCGCGATCTTCGCTTTAGCCGCAGCCTGCATGCCGACTGCGAAGGGTTCGACCATGGCCCCTTCGGCGAAGCTGACATTATCAGGCAATTTGAAGGTGTAGTTGGCGGGGTGAACGACATAGGGTGTCAACACGCCATGGATCGGCGGCGTTGCCCAGAACCTGACCGCCGGATCAATGTTGTAGAGGCCGAGCCGGCTCGCCCGAGAATTGGGGTCGGGGATGCCTGGTTCCATGCAGACTCGATCGCCGACCTTCAGATGTTCCACGCCTTCGCCTGTTTCCGCGATAATGCCAGCGGCTTCGTGGCCCAAGACCATCGGCGCTTCGACCACGAACGGGCCGATGCGGCCATGGGTGTAGTAGTGCACGTCGGAGCCGCAGACACCCACGGTGCGGATCTTGATGCGAACCTCGCCTGCGCCGACCGTCTGCTGCAAATTGATGTCTCGCAGCTTGAGTTCGTGCTGACGTTCGAGGACAAGGGCGCGAACTTTCGTCATCGAAATGATCTCCTTCAGAACTGGCTGCCGTTTTTGAAACACCAGCATGGTCACCTCAAATTCTACATTATCACAGTCTACCGGACCCTTCTGGCAGAAGGTCATTGTTGGCCTGGGCACCAAGTAGCCTTCAGCTGATGGTCAATGGAGGCGAGGCCGCGGCAATGTTTGCGTTGCCGGGGGGGCAGCTCCCAGCGTTGTGCGATCACACCATGGCGCCCGACAGGGTCCGACCACGTCTCTGATCAATACTCTACCGGCATGCTGTTCCCCAAGAAGGAAAGGCATGGTTCTCCGCTAACATAGTCGACACTAGTTCTGTCGTAGAACGAGGAGGCTCCGTGCTTCTTCGCCACTGGTTAAAGCCAGTCGCATTGCTGTCACTCGCCTCAATGGCGCTGACTTAGGTCAACTCGGCAGGAGCTTTCAAGGGCGAGCAGCTTTCTCCAACCACCAGCGCTGGCTGGAAAACCACGTTTCGGGCAGGCTGGGCGACTTTGCCTTCGATGCGGTCGACCAGCATGCGCAGTGCCTCGTTGGTCATGTCAGCAACCGGATGCTCGGTACGAGTAAGGCGCGGCTTCAGCCCGCCTGCCCCCGCGACCGTGTCGGTTGAGGCGATCGAAACATCCTCGGGGCAGCGCAGCCCGAGATCGGCAACGGCTCGCATGACGCCGATGGCCATGACGCCATTGGCGACGTAGAGCGCGGTTGGTCGATCCGGCTGCCCGAGCAGATCGCGCGCGACCGAATAAGCGGTGTCTTCGCGGAATTCGCCGGAACGGACATGCCCGGTTTTCGGGGCAAGCCCGCGCGCCGCCATCGCTTCGAGCATGCCTTTCAGCCGGCCGCTGGCTGTCGTCAATTGTATGGGCCCGGTGATCGAACCGATATGGCGGTGGCCAAGGTCCAGAAGGGAGTTGGTCGCCTGCCTGCCGGCCGACAGATTGTC
>NZ_RZRT01000056.1:0-34568 GCF_003998295.1 Mesorhizobium sp. M7A.F.Ca.US.011.01.1.1 | reverse complement strand
TTCAGGTTGATGGTTCACCGGTGGGAAGGGACCGAGCCATGCCACGGCCTGTCCTCGAAAGGACGACCAGGATCCCCTCGGTCTCCTTCCCACTTCAGACATAGCATGGGAACAACACACAGGATCCTCGGGTCTCCGCGTCCGCTTCGCTCCCGCTCCGCCCGTGGATGACGAAGCTGAGGGGGGCCGTCAGCCAACCTCACGCGCTGCGCCGCTCTGCCGGCAGCACGTCCAGCAATGTCTGCAGCTTGGCGACCGAGTTCTGCTCGGCGAGCGGCGTGTAGACGATCAGCTTCATGTCCGAGCCGTCGCCGATCGACAGGCTCATATGCTCGAAGGTCATGGCGCCCGCGCTCGGGTGCCGGACATGCTTCACCCCCGACAACCGGTGCGCGACGTCGCGCTGCGGCCACCAGTTGCGAAACTCCGGGCTGGAACGCGTCATCAACTCGATCAGACGCTCGAAATCCGGATCGCCGACATAGCGCGCGCTTGCGGCCCGGAACGAAGCCAGCACGGTGCGCGCCAATTCCTCCCAGTCGACCAGCAGGCGCCGGTGGTGCGGGCTGGTGAACACCATGTGGACGATGTTGCGGGCATCACCCTCCAGCAGGCCATAATCGCCGAACACAGCCACCGCCGCCGGGTTCCAGGCCAGCACGTCCCAGCGCCGCCCGACAACATAGGCCGGCTGCAGCACCAGGCTCTGCAGCATGTGCAGCAGGGGGCCGTCGACCTTTTCGGGCGCCACGGCACGGCGCTCCGGCTGCTGGCGGTCGGCGAGGATGAACAGATGCCGTTTTTCGGCCGCGTCGAGGCGCAGCGCTTCGGCGAGCGCCGTCAGCACCTCCACCGAGGGCCTGACCTCCCGCCCCTGCTCCAGCCATGTGTACCAGGTGGTGCCGACACCGGCGATCATCGCCACCTCCTCGCGGCGCAGCCCAGGCGTACGCCGCCTGAGACCGGTGGCGATGCCTGTGGCCGAGGGCGTCAGCCTTTCGCGGCGCGAGCGCAGGAAGGCGCCGAGTTCGCGCCGGCGGCTGTCTTCAGCGGAGAGGTTTGGGGCCGCGCGGGGTTGGGACTCCATGCGCCTATTATAGCAGTATTGATACCAGGATAAAGTTTGAACTGTTTGGCCGGCACTAACTGTCCCATCTTCCGTTCAGAGCAACAGAACGGAGGCTCCGAACATGGAACTCAAAGACAAGACAATCCTCATCACCGGCTCGACAGACGGCGTCGGCCGCGTCGTCGCGCAACGGCTGGGCGCCGCCGGCGCCCGTGTGCTGGTGCACGGCCGCGATGCGTCGCGCGGCAAGGCTGTTGTCACCGAGATCGAAGCTGCTGGCGGCAAGGCCGAGCTTCTGGTCGCCGACCTCTCTTCACTGGCCGAGGTGCGCCGGCTCGCCGATTCCGTGCGCGCCCGGACGAACCGGCTCGACATCCTCATCAACAATGCCGGCATCGGCACGGCAGGCCAAGGCGCCAAAAGGCAGGTCAGCGCCGACGGCTACGAACTGCGCTTGGCGGTCAACTATCTCGCCGGTTTCCTGCTCACCAGTGAGCTTCTTCCGTTGCTGAAGGCGAGCACACCAGCGCGCATCGTCAATGTCGCCTCGGCAGGGCAGCAAGCGATCGACTTCGGCGATGTCATGCTGACCCGCTTCTATGACGGCGTGCGCGCCTACTGCCAGAGCAAGCTGGCGCAGATCCTGTTCACCGTCGATTTGGCCGAACAGTTGAAAGGTACCGGCGTCACCGTCAACGCGCTGCACCCGGCGAGTTACATGAATACCACCATGGTCCGGCAGGCTGGTGTGACGCCGTGGAGTTCGGTCGAGACCGGTGCCGAGGCCATCCTCAACCTCGCTGCCTCACCCGCGCTCGACGGAAAAAGCGGCCTCTATTTCGACGGCCTGCGGGAATCCCGCGCCGACGCCCAGGCTTATGACCCCAAGGCAAGGCAACGGCTGCGAAGCCTGAGCCTCGATCTCATCGGCACGGCCTCCCCCACATCGAAGGAACAGCATTGATGACCAAGACAATCGAACACACCGTCGTCATCGGCGGCTCGTCCGGCATCGGCCTGGCGACGGCGCGAAAACTGCTTGGCCCGGGCATGAAGGTGACCATCACCGGGCGCAACGAGGACAAACTGAAGAGCGCTTGGAAAAGCCTTGGCGGTGCTGCCGAGAAGGCTGCTTTCGACGCCGCGAAGCCGGATGAGGTCCGCCAGTTCTTTGAGAGCCTCGGTCCTTTCGACCATCTGGTGCTGGCGGCCAGCGGCGGCAAGGGCCTCGGCCCCTTCCCGACGCTTGACCTGAGCGACATCGGCAGTGGCGTGGAGGAAAAGGTCCGCCCGCAGCTGTCCTGCCTGCAGGCCGCCTTGCCGACACTCAACAAGGCCGGATCGGTCACCTTCATCTCGGCGGTGTCGGCGCAGCTCGCGGCGCCGGGCGTCGCCGGTATCGCCGCCACCAACGGCATGCTGTTGACCGTGGTGCCGATCCTGGCGGTGGAACTGAAGCCGCTGCGCGTCAATGTCGTGGCGCCCGGCGTCATCGACACGCCCTGGTGGGATTTTCTGGCCGAGGAGCAGAAGCAGGCGCTGTTTGCCGCTTACGCAGGCAGGACCCCGGTCGGCCGCATCGGCCGCGCCGAAGACGTCGCCGCGGCAATAGCCTTCCTCGTCTCCAACGGCTTCATGACCGGTCAGGTATTGACCTGCGACGGCGGACTGCGATTTGCGGCATAGGACAGGACCGTTAATTGGCCTTCTTTGGAACGCGGTCGTTCTCGTCAGCAGAGCTGTCGTCTGCCGGTTTTGCCGAAACAGGCTTTTCCGGAACATGGGAGTAGTCAGATGTATCCGCCCCATACATCTTGTTGTCGATTGCCTCTTGCCAGCTGTAGTCGGCGTCGGATGGTGAAACGTCGGCGATCTCATGGCGGGAGGAGCGAGCGTGAAGCCAGTTCGGGGTGATCTCTCGGACCAATTGTGCAAAGCGTCCCATCGAAACCGTTCCTTTCCTTGTCCTTTCCAGGACGCGCGATCGCGGTTGCGTCAGCTGGATCTAAAGTTGACCTCTCAGCCAGGCCAGCGTCTCGACAACGCCGGCCAGCCCGTACTGCGCGGTGGTTTGCGCCGGTGGTTTGACCCGTATCGATATGCCGCCCGCATCATTGACGGTTTCGAAGCCGTTTTCGTCCGACGTGTCGTCGCCCAGGAAGACCGGGCGGCGGCCCGTGAATGGCGCAATCTCCATGAAACGCCGGATCGCGGCGCCCTTGGCGGCCTCCAGCGGCAGCAATTCCACGCCGGCGTTGCCGGCAACCACCCGGTAGCCCTTTGGCAGCGTGGCCAGCGCCTGCTCGACAAGCTGCGTCGCGCGGGGAAGCAGATGGGGGGCGGCGCGCGTGTGGATGGCCAGCACCCTTCCCTTGCGCTCGATATAGGCCCCACGACCGAGCTCGGCCTCGATCTCGTCGGCAAGGGCCGCGATATCCGCCGGCTCGTCCGCGACTTCGACGTCGTCGTCCGGGAGAAGCCGGTGCTCCAATCCATACAGCCCGGCCGCGCGCAGTTTCAAAGGCTGAAACAGATGGTCGACAGCCGCAACGGACCGGCCCGTGATGAACGCCAACGCCCCGTCCAGCTTGCGGTCCAGGCCTTGCAGCAAGGAGCGAAGCTCGTCGTTGACCGAGACGGCGTCCGGGTGTTCGGCATGTTCCAGCAGGGTGCCGTCGATGTCGAGGAACAACGCCCATTCGCCGGTCAGCACAGTCTGCGGTTTCGGCATGACGGCCTGCGGCTTTTGCGGGCTTTCGCTGATCATCTTTTGCAGGACCTCGTTCATGACATGACTACCCGTTTGCGCTCGAACATGGACACGACATTGTCGACGCTAGGCGGCCGGTCACCGACACCGGTTACCCGGTCGAGGTCACCGCGCTTGCGCAAGCGCGCTGCATCCAGAAGCATGCTGCCGGCCCAGCGATAGACATTGTTGTTGCGGATCGTCTCGCGCATGGGCCGCATGCGCTCGCGCTGTTCGTCTGAAGTCATGATCAGCGCCTGCAGCAGCGCTTCGCTCATCATGGCGGCGTCGTAAGGGTTGACGATCAGCGCCTCCAGCAATTCGCGCGAGGCGCCGGCGAAGGTGCTGAGCATCAAGACGCCCTGTTCGTCGTCGCGCGCCGCGACGAATTCCTTGGCGACCAGGTTCATGCCGTCATGCAGGCTGGTGACCATGCATATGTCGGCGGCGCGATAAATCTCGTAGACCTGTTCCTGTGAGTGATGCTCGGCCACCATGACCACCGGCCTGTAACCCTCGCTGCCATAGCGTTCGTTGAGCTCCTCGGCATAGCGGTGGCATTCGTCGTGGAGCAGCTTGTAAGCCGGCAGCGTGCCGCGGCTGGGGGCCGCGACCTGCAGGAAAACCAGCTTTCCGATCCATTCAGGGTATCGCTTGAACAATTCGTCCAGCGCCTGAAATCGATCCAGAATGCCCTTCGTGTAGTCGAGACGCTCGACGCCCACGGCCAGCTTCACATCCGCCTTCAGTCCGAACCTATTGCGCAGACGGGCCCGGCAGTCATCGACGTCAGGCAATTTTGCCAACAGGTCGGCCGGCCATTCTATCGAGATGGGATAGGCGTGCACCAGCGTCGTCTGGCCACCGTAGGAGATCGCCGCATCGGCGCGCTCGATGCGGCTTTCCAGGAAGCGATCTACGCTTTCGGTGAAATTGTTGGCGTGGAACTGGGTGTGGAAGCCGATGATCGAACTGCCGAGCAGCCCCTCGAGGATGCGTTCACGCCAGGGACAGATGCTGTACACTTCCGAATTCGGCCACGGGATATGCCAGAAAGTGATGACGATCGCCTCCGGCAGGCGCTCGCGGATCATGCGCGGCAGCAGCGCGAAGTGGTAATCCTGGACCAGCACGATAGGCCGCTCGTTGCGCGCTTCGGCAACCACCGTGTCGGCGAACTTCCGGTTGACGGCCTCATAGGCCTCCCAGTCCGAGGCGCGAAAAATCGGCCGGGTGAAGGCGATATGGCAAAGCGGCCAAAGCCCCTCATTGGCGAAACCGAGATAATAACCCTGATGCTCTTGCTCCGTCAGCCAGACCCGGCGCAGCGTGTAGGACGGATGGCCGGGAGGCACCTGTACCCGGTCGTGGTCGTCGACGGTGAGGCGGTCCGCCGTTCCGCCGCCATAGGCGATCCAGGTGCCGCCACAGGCGCGGGTGATCGGCTCGAGCGCCGACACCAGCCCGCTGGCCGGCACCAGCAATTCGACGCCATCATCCCTGATGTTGTGGATATAGGGTTCCCGGTTGGACACCACGATCACCTGCGCATCGGGCAGATCGTCGGCGAGGATCTTGCGCAATGTCTCGGGCGACCACGTCACCAGCGCCGCATCGGCCGATTGGCCGTTCTTTTCGAACTCACGTATCACCTTGCGCGCCGCCTCCGCGGCCACGTCTTCCCCCGCAGTATGTGCAACCGCCGGAGGGTGACTGCGGCGCTGCCGCGATAGGGAGAGGAATACGGCAAGAGCGGAAAAACCGAGGCTCGCGAAGATCAGAACCCAGAGCAGTTCCGCACCGTAGTTTGTCATTGAATGTCAACTCACCCGGCCGTTGGCGACCGTTTGTTCATGTTTCCCGTTTGAAAAGGTCCGCCGACCACGTGGTCAGCGTTCGGACCTGTATTTTTGCAACGCACAAAGCTCGGATCGGTTCCGCCAATTTTGTTCGGATCATGTCCTTACGATGAGCGGCACCAGCCCTTCATGGCGGTCGGCAAGGAAAGCGACGACCCGGTCGCCGACGCGCTGGAAGGTGAGATCGACCACCCGGTCGCCGACGCCCAGGTGCCGCAGTGTCAGCGTGTCGATGCCGATCGGCAGCCTGGGACGGCTAACGCGAATCTCACCATCCCAGCCGTCGATCTCCAGGCCAAGGCAGGCCTGCATCAGCATGAAGGCCGAGCCCGCCGACCACGCTTGCGGCAGGCAGGCGACGGGATAGGCGATGGGTGCTTCGCCCGGCGCGCGTGTAAAACCGCAGAACAGTTCGGGCAGCCGCATGTTGAAGTGGACCGCGGATTCGAATGTGCCGCTCATCAGGCGAACCACGCTTTCACGCTCGCCATAGCGCGCCAGGCCGGCACCGCACATGGCGGTGTCGTGCGGCCAGATCGAGCCGTTGTGGTACGACATCGGGTTGAAGAACACCGCATCGTCGGCAAGCGTCCTCAGCCCCCAGCCGGAATGGAAGGAGGCGGAAAGCAGCTGGTCGGCGACCATCTGCGCCCGCGCCGGCTCAGGCAATCCGACAAAGAGCAGATGCCCGGCATTCGAGGTCCGCACCTTGCAGGGCTCGCCGGCACCGTCGATCGCGAGGGCGTAGAAGCCGAGATCGTCAAGCCAGAAATCGCGTTCCACCGCCACCCGCATCGCCTCGGCGCGGTCCTCCCAGTGATCGGCTTTGTCGTCTTCGCCACGGCGGCGGGCAAGCTTGGCCAGCCCCCGGAAAGCGGCAAAGACATAGCCTTGCACTTCGACCAGCGCGATCGGGCCCTTGGGAATGCGGCCATCGGCATGGAAGACCGAATCGAAACTGTCCTTCCATCCCTGGTTGGCGAGGCCGGACTCGGCCGCTCGCTGGTAAGTCACGAATCCGGTCTCCCGGCCCGCCTCCTCCGTCCATTCGGCCGCTGCGCACAGCGACGGCCACAGGCCGTCGATAAACGCCATGTCACCGGTACGATCGGCGTAGGCACAAGCAAGATAGATGTAGAGCGGTGTCGTATCGACGCCACCGTAGTAGCGGCCGAAGGGGAGCTCCCGCAGCGCCACCATTTCGCCCTTGCGGGTCTCGTGCATGATCTTGCCCGGCTGCGAATCGCTGAACGGCGATGTCTCGGTCGCCTGGTGCTGGGCCAGAAAGGCCAACACGCCCCGCGCCAGGCCCGGATTGAGCCACAGCATCTGCAGTGCAGAGATGACGCCGTCACGACCGAACGCCGTCGAGAACCAGGGGATGCCGGCATAGGGATAGGGGCCGGTCGCCAGTTCCGTGGTCAGCAGCGCGACATCGGCGCGGGCGCGCTCGACCCAGTCGTTGAAGACGCGGCCCGAGCTGCGCACCGTCGCGCCATGGCGACGTTTGGCCCGCATGCCAAAGCGGGCGCGGGCGGCAGCGGCGCGAAACCGGTCGCGGTCGGGCTTATCGGCCACCTCGGGGCCGACCTCGACATAAAGCACCTTCCTGCTGCGCTTGGTCACGGCTATCAGGAAATCGGCACGGGTGGCTGTCAGTTGGTCCGGCGCCTGCGAGAACGATATCGCAGAGAGGCGGGCCAGGCCGTCGAGCCCGTCATAGCGCAGCAGGACGGACGTCGCGTCTGTTTCGGCGGCATGGGCCAGCCCGCGCTTCAGCCGTCTCGAGCCGCGCACTTCGAACATGTCGCGGAAATCGGCGGAATAGTGCAGGGAAACGCTGATCGTCGAGTGTTCCCGGCTGTAATTGGAAAGCGTGATGCGTTCGAACAGCCTGTCCTGCCAAAGCAGCCTGACGCGTTCGATGTGAATGGCTCCCTGCGGGATGTCGCGTCCGCCGGCGCTCTGTATCGGCAGATTGGTCAAATTGGTGGTGAACAGCACATTGTCCTGGCTGAGCGAGGCGCCGAGCAGCGATGTCTGCCTGCCGCCGACGGTCAGCCGGAACTCGGAAAGAACCCGTGTGTCGTCGCGAAAGAAACCGTCGCCGGCTCCGCGTATGTCGCCATAGGCGTCGGCAACCGCGAAGCAATCGCCCTGCTTGAGGGCAAACAACCGATGCGGCTCGCGAGGGGCGGTGGCGTCGAGCGACGCAAGCGCAACCGCGGGATCGAGCTGGCGCTCATCGAGTTGGGCCATTCGTCAAAGATCCCTGTTGTTTCGTTGTCGTGGCTCGAGCACGTCGTTGCTCAAGACGCCTTCGCCGCGCTCGGGACGCCGATCAGGCCCGCATAGGCGGCCAGATAATCGCCAGCCATTCTTCGAGCGGAGAACCGCTTTTCGAAAACGGCCCTCACCTTTCGCCTGTCGAGTTGCAGCAAGTCGGGCACCGCGGCGACCGCGCCGTCCACCGTGTCAGCGATGAAACCGGTGACGCCTTGATCGATGATTTCGGGCAGCGCGCCGCAATTCCAGCCGATGACCGGCGTGCCGCAGGCCATGGCCTCGATGGCGACAAGGCCGAACGGCTCCGGCCAGTCGATCGGGAACAGCAGGCCGGCCGCCTTGCCGAGAAATTCCGCCTTCTGGTTTTCCTCGATCTCACCGACATAGACGACGCGATCGCCGTCGATCAAAGGCTCGACCACCTCACGGAAATAGGCGCGATCGTCGTCGCCGATCTTTGCCGCAAGCTTCAGCTTGAGGCCTGAGCGCATAGCGATCTTGATGGCGCGATCCGGGCGCTTGTCGCGGGAAAACCGGCCGAGGAAAGCAAGATAGGGTTCTTCCGCCGTCGTCTCAAAAGCCGGTTCGTAGAGAGTGGTCGGCAATCCGTGATGGATCGTCGCCAACCAGTTGGCGTTGGCAAAGCCCGCCTTCTGGCTGTGCGAAATGGAAATCAGGGGAAAACGCGGGAACCGTTCATAGGCCGGCGCCAGGTCGACATAATCCAGCCTGCCATGCGGCGTCGTCACCGTGCGGTCGGCGAGATCCTCGAAGAAGGAAAAGTGCAGGAAATGGCTGAGATGGAAGTGGATGACATCGAACTCCGACGCCCGGTCCCTCACCTGCGAAAGCATCGACAGATGCGCCGCGATCTCGGATTTAAGCGGACGCGGATCGAGGCGCAGCGCGCGTTCCCGGCTGGGTACCAGCGTCGCGGAAGTCTGGCTGTCGCCACTGGCGAACAGCGTCACCTCATGGCCCAGATAGACCAGCGCTTCGGTCAGATACGAGACGATGCGCTCGGTGCCGCCATAGAGCCTTGGCGGCACCGATTCATAAAGCGGCGCGACATGGGCGATTTTCATATTCCATCCTGGATGCTGGGCATGCAGGTGTGAAATGCGTCAACGGCTCGATTGGTTCCGATTTTATGATCGAGCCGTCGGCACCAGAGGCCGCAGTCGGCATGGAACTGTGCGTCAAACGGATTGCGCGATCAGGGTCAGAAAGCCACCGCTCAGCGCGACATTGCCGACGAAGCCGTTGATGCGGGACGCACGGTCCGGACCCTGATGGTCCCAGAAATTGTGGAACATCGGCGTGGCGACGATGAGGAACAGCAGCAGCACCGCGGCCGCTAGTGCCGTCCACAATCCTGCGATGACCAGCACGCCGGCGGCGATCTGAAGCACGATGCCGAGCCACAGCGCCAATCTTGCCTGCGGCACACCGCGCGCGGCCATCAGCTGGGTCAGGAAGGCCGCGTTCTGGATGTTGCGCAGGCCGGCGAAGACGAAGGCGCCGCCGAGCAACAGGCGAGCGAGAAACAACAAGGTCGAAGGCAAATCGGCAGGCATCAAACGCTCCCTTTGAAAGTGGAGCGCCGCCTTTCGACGGCGCTCCCAACATAACCGGACAATCAGGCGGCCTTCGCCGCCGGCACCGGGTGAATGGCCTGGAACGGGATGCACAGCCGGTTCCAGGTGTTGATCATGCCGAGCGCAACGGACAGCTTGACCAGTTCCTCTTCCGAGAAATGCCCGAGCGTCTTTGCATAGAGTTCGTCCGGCACGCCATTGTTGGCGATCAAGGTGACGGCCTCGGTCCAGGCAAGGGCAGCGCGTTCGCGCAGGGAAAACAGCGGCGATTCCTTCCAGGCTGAAACCAGGTAGAGCCGCTGCTCGGTCTCGCCGTCGCGCCTCGCCTCGCGGCTGTGCATCTCGACGCAGAACGAGCAGCCATTGATCTGCGACGCGCGCAATTTGATCAGGTGCAGCAGGCTCACCTCGAGCCCGCATTCGTCCACCGCCTTGTTGAGCGCCGACACAGCCTTCATGATCTCCGGCGCCTTGGCGAAAAATTGCAGCCTCTGTTTCATCTTGATGTCCTTTCATGTTTGCTTGGGGTTTGGGTCTGCGGGGTTAACTGGGATTTCTGCGGCCGCTGGTGGCGCTCGACGAAGGCGCAGCTCGCAGCAAGCGACCTGGGATCGCCTTCTGCCGCATAGGTGGCCACGATATCGGACAGCTTGGTCTCGGCGAGCGCGGCGCGATAGGCGCGCTCGGCCTTCAGCATCGCGGCGTTGATGCCGCAGGGTTTGACATAGGCCGATGCATCGAGCTTCACCGGACCGCGCTGACGGATCTCACCGCAACGGAAAGCCGGCTCGCGCCCTTCGATGGCCAGCACGATGTCGAGCAGCGTGATGCGCTCGGCCGGCCGCGCCAGCCGATAGCCACCGGCAGGCCCGGGCACCGATTCCAGGATGCGCGCGGCGCTGAGCATGTTGAGATGCTTGAGCAGATAGCTAGGCGACAGGCCAAAGGCCTCGGCGAGAGCGGCGCCAGGCATGGTGCTGTTCCCCTCCACACTGGCCAGCGTGGCAGCGCAATGGATGGCTGCCTCAACGCCTTCGCCCAGCTTCATTGGATCGGCTCCTTTATCATGGATACATACTATCGTGGATAATTATTATCTGCAATAGGAAATGGAGGATTATCCACATATTCGTGGTGGCCACGAGAGTGAGGTTTCCGAGGGGCAAAGGTCTGGTGGTTTTCGACACCCAGCGCTTCACAGGACTTGGGTTCCTCGCTCCCGCGAAGCGGGACCCACTTCGTGGGGCGAGGAACCCAAGTTCTGCCAAACACGGCATTTGGACTGGAGCGAAACCCTACTCGGCCGCCACCTTGGCCATCGGATTGTTCGGGTGCGTCGTCCAGTTGGCATAGACCGGCGATACCGGCCTGCCGGTGCGCTGGTCCATCACGCCTGCCGCCAGCGGTTCCATGGTGATGCAGTTCTCGACCGGGCAGACATTAACGCACAGATTGCAGCCGACGCATTCGGCCTCGATCACCTCGAAGTGCCTGACGCCGTCGACCATGCTGGTGATCGCCTGGTGCGAAGTGTCCTCGCAGGCGATGTGGCAGCGGCCGCATTTGATGCAGGCATCCTGGTCGATACGCGCCTTGGCGACGTAGTTCAGGTTGAGATACTGCCAATCGGTGACATTGGGCGTGGCGCGGCCGACGATGTCGTTGAGCGAGGCGTGCCCCTTCTCGTCCATCCAGTTTTCGAGGCCCGCGATCATTTCCTGCACGATCTTGAAGCCATAGGTCATTGCCGCCGTGCAGACCTGCACATTGCCGGCGCCGAGCGCCATGAATTCGGCAGCATCGCGCCAGGTGGTGATGCCGCCGATGCCGGAGATCGGCAGGCCGCGGGTTTCGGGATCGCGCGCGATCTCGGCCACCATGTTCATGGCGATCGGCTTCACCGCCGGGCCGCAATAGCCGCCATGCGAGCCCTTGCCGTCGATGGTCGGCTGCGGCGCGAAGCTGTCGAGGTCGACACCGGTGATTGAATTGATGGTGTTGATCAGCGACACCGCGTCGGTGCCGCCGGCATGTGCCGCCCGTGCGGGCTTACGCACATCGGTGATGTTGGGCGTCAGCTTGGTGATGACGGGCATGCGGGTGTTCTGCTTGCACCAGCGCACCACCATTTCGATATATTCCGGCACTTGGCCGACAGCCGCGCCCATGCCGCGCTCCGACATGCCGTGCGGGCAGCCGAAATTCAGCTCGATGCCGTCGGCCTCCGTCTCCTCGACCACCGGCAGGATCGCCTTCCAGGCCTCCTCGACGCAAGGCACCATCAGCGAGACGACGATGGCGCGGTCGGGCCAGTCCTTCTTGACCTGCTTGATCTCACGCAAATTGACCTGCAGGTCGCGGTCGGTGATCAACTCGATGTTGTTGAGACCGAGCAGGCGGCGGTCGGCGCCCCAGATCGCGCCATAGCGCGGGCCGTTGACGTTGACCACCGGTGGGCCTTCCTCGCCCAGCGTCTTCCACACCACGCCGCCCCAGCCGGCCTTGAAGGCACGGATGACGTTGTAGGCCTTGTCGGTCGGCGGCGCCGAGGCCAGCCAGAACGGATTGGGCGATTTGATGCCGACGAAATTGTTTCTGATATCTGCCATGCTCATGCCCTCCCGTTCGAGGTCAGTGCCCGATTGATGCTCTCCGCAGCGTCGCGGCCCTGCGCGACCGCCGAGACGGTGAGGTCGTCGCCACCGAAGATGCAGTCGCCACCGGCCCAGACCCTGTCGAGCGACGTGCGCCCTTCCGCATCGACCTTGATGCGGCCGGCTTCAAGATCGATCGACGCACCGCTGCCATTAAGGGCGACCGGCACAAAACTCTGACCAATCGCCTTGAACACCTGGTCGGCAACGAGCGTCAGTGTCTCGCCGGTGCCGGCAAGCCTGTCGCCGTTCAGCGCCGTGTATTCGAGTTCGACGGCGGTGACCTTGCCGCCTTCGGCGATCACCCGCTTCGGCTGCAGCCAGTGGCGGATGCTGACGCCGTTGGCTGCCGCCAGATCCTGTTCGAATTCGGAAGCGTTCATGTGCTCCTGGCCGCGCCGGTAACAGATCGTCACCTCCTCGGCGCCGAGCAGCTTCGACTGTACGGCCGCGTCGATGGCCGTCATGCCACCACCGATGACGACGACGCGGCGGCCAACCGGCAGGCCGGAAAGGTCGCTGGCCTGGCGCAGTTCGGCAATGAACTCGACCGCGTTGATGACGCCGTCGGCCTCCTCGCCATCAGCACGCAGCGCGTTGACGCCGCCAAGGCCCATGCCGAGAAACACCGCATCGTAATTGCGGATCAGGTCCGACAGCTGGTAGTCGCGGCCGAGCGCCTTGCCGTTCTGGATGTCGATGCCGCCGATCGCGGTCACGTAGTTGACTTCGGCTTGGGCGAAATCGTCGACACTCTTGTAGGCGGCGATGCCGTATTCGTTGAGGCCACCGGCCTTCGCGCGCGCTTCCAGGATGGTCACGTCATGGCCGTGGCGGGCGAGCCGGTGCGCGGCGGCAAGGCCGGCCGGCCCGGCGCCGACCACGGCGATTGTCTTGCCGGTCGGCTCGGCGCGCGGATAAAACTGCTTGTTCTCGCCCATGGCGACATCGGTGGCGTAGCGCTGCAGGCGGCCGATCTGCACCGGCTTGCCTTCCGCCACCTCGCGCACGCAGACTTCCTCGCACAGCGTTTCGGTCGGGCAGACGCGGGCGCACATGCCGCCCAATATGTTCTGGTCGAAGATGGTCTTGGCCGAACCGATCGGATTGCCGGTCGAGATCTGGCGGATGAACAGCGGAATGTCGATCGAGGTCGGGCATGCATTCATGCACGGCGCGTCGTAGCAGAAATAGCAACGATCGGATTCGACCAGCGCCTCGTGGTGATCGAGCGGCGGATGCAGGTCGGAAAAATTGTCCGCATACTGGTCGGCCGAGAGCCTGCCGCCCGCAATGCCTTCCCTGAATTGGCCTTCTGGCATCGTCAGTTCCCCATGTTTTCTTTTGAGGAAGGCTAGCACGTTTTATTTTTTTATCAATTGGTCAATTTTCGGCGCAAGCCCCTGAAAAGGCTCGACAATAACATGATTTTTTTAGTCATGTTATTGGAGGCGAGGGCCACTTTTACAGTGCGCGCGAATGGCCGGGTTCAAGCTTACAGCCATGAATGGTCTTGACCTCGTCGGCTACCAGTTGCTGCAGCCGCCACAGATTGCGGTCATGGATGCCGAATTCCTCGAGATGGCTGACCGTGTTGTAGAGATATTCGGCGCCGGATCCAATATGCCCGCAGGCTCTGGCCAGCACGCTCGCCACTCTGTCCAGCGGCTGGTTCAGCGACGTTCCCCTGCCCTTCACGCCGACCCAGAAGCCAAGCGCGCGCAGCGTACCTTGCGGCGTATGCACCGGCAGCCACCGGACCGTCTCGATGCTTTCGTGGTCGCTGATCTCGCGTCGCAGCAGCCTTTCGATCTGCGCCGGCTTTTCGCCCTCCGGCAAGCGGTAGATCACGCCGTTGCAGCGTCCGCCCCGTTCGAGCGCCATCATCAACCCCGGCTGCTCGGCGCTGCCCCGCCAACGCACCATGTCGAGGCAAAAAGAGCGGTGCCAGCCAAAGGCCGTGGCGAGCTGTTGCTCGACCGACTCGAATTCCGGCTTCCAGATCAGGGACCCGTAAGCGAACACCCATAGTGGTCCCTCATCGGCTTCATTGGACAGCCGCAAGGCAAGGGTGCGGAAATCCTCGTCGTTCATGTCTGTCCAACTCGGGTCCGGGCCGGGATCGGCCTCTTCCCGATGGCACAGTGCGACAAGCTCGGGCGTGAGCGACATCAAGCGCATGGACGACAACCCCTCATCACCGCAGAGAAATCGAAAACCAGAGCTCGCGCAACCAGGGAACGCTTGGCACACACACCCATTGTTGTCCGGGCGTGTCGGATTTCCGTCGTGAGGATCGTCCTAAGATGGACGACGATCGATCCATGAAAGGTGAGGAGACCGAAAATGCCGAAAACCCCGATGCCCTTCTTCTGGTACGAATTGATGACATCAGATCTCGACGCCGCCGAGGCGTTCTACACCCAAGTGGTCGGCTGGACGGCGCAGCCCTTCGATAAGGCACCCGGCATGCCGCGCTATATCGTGATGAATGTCGGCGAACGTGGCGTCGGCGGACTGATGACCTTGCCCGAGGATGCCGCCAAGATGGGCATGCCGCCTGCCTGGCTTGGCTATATTCACACCAGGGATGTCGACGCCGCCACGGCATCGCTGGAGAAAGCCGGCGGCACCGTTCACCGCCAGCCCGACGACATTCTGGGTGTCGGCCGCTTTGCCGTCGTCGCCGATCCGCAAGGCACGACCTTCATGTTCCTGCAGCCGAACGGTCCCGACCAGCCTGTCGTGCCGGCCGGCACGCCGGGCCACATCGACTGGCACGAGCTTTATACGAGCGACTGGAAAGCCGCGTTCGATTTCTATTCCGAGCAGTTCGGCTGGGTCGACGCCGGCGATTTCGACATGGGCCCGATGGGCACTTACCAGACTTTTACGGCTGGCCCCGAATCCGGCGGCGGCATCATGAACAAGCCGGAGCAGATCCCTGTGCCGGTCTGGCAATTCTACTTCAACGTTGCGGCCATCGACGCGGCGGCAAAACGGGTCACCGACAATGGCGGCAAGATCCTGATGGGCCCGATGGAGGTCCCCGGCGGCAGTTGGATCGTCCAATGCCAGGACCCGCAAGACGCGCACTTCGCCTTGATGGCGCCAGTCTGCTGACCGCGATCGAACACCGCTGAAACAAAGCGCGGGTTTTCATCAGACCACCGATGAAGGCCTCTACCCCCTGGCGCCGTTACCCCCGGACTGGCGCCGTCTCATTCCGGCGCCAGCACCGCAACCTTCAACTCAGCTTTTTTCGCGCCGCTGAACTGGACGGTGGCCGGGCCGGGCGCAAGCTTGAAGCGCACGCTCTTGCGGATGCCAGGGCATGTTTTCACGCCGCTATAGCCCGCCGACTTGATGGCCTGGCCATCCTGGATGACATCGGTCCAGGCCTCCCCCGAGAGACTGATCTGGATGGCTCCCTCGGATGGCACTTCCACGCTGGCGACGGCCCCAAACGTGTCTGATGCCGGCGCACGTTCGGGCGCCACCGCAAAACCGGCCTTCTCTACCGGCACCAGCGCCAGGTCCGCAGCCGCACCAACCGCCAGCGCCGCTCCGGACGGCGTTGCCGGTGCCGCGGCAAACAGGGTCTGCTCCCGCGTCACCGGCCATTTGAAGGCCTCACAGCCGGCGTCCTCGGCCATGGCGAAGCTGGTGCCTGCGACGATCGCGAACAGGCTGATGACGACTTTTTTCATGGCAAGACCCCCACACATTCAGATTGTTGTACACGCATTAATACAACCATAGAGGTACTAATGCAACCCTGGCGAGAAACACTTGAAGGGAATTGGGAACATTCCCAATCACTGATTGTTGATGGCAAACCAGGGGAAATGAATGGTCCAATGCCGGGCGATAAACTATGGCCGATCCCGGAAGCTAAAGGAGTTTTAGATGAAGCTTTTCGACGGCCTTGCCAGATATCAGCCGCAGGCACTCGGCATTCTGCGCATTGTGACCGCGCTGCAGTTCATCGAACACGGCACCCAGAAACTGTTCAATTTCCCGATCAGCGACCACGCCGGTGCTTTGAGCGGGCTGTCACTCACCGCCGGCATCCTCGAATTCGCCGGCGGCATCCTGCTGGCGCTGGGCCTGTTCACCCGGCCGGTCGCGTTCCTTCTGGCCGGCGAAATGGCGATCGCCTATTTCATGGCGCACGCGCCGCGCGACTTCTTCCCGGTCAACAATGGCGGCGATTCGGCGATCTCGTTCTGCTTCATCTTCCTCTATCTGGTGTTTGCGGGCACGGGCGCCTTCGCGCTGGACAACCGCCGCAGCGCCTGACGCCCAGAAGAAGGGGCGTGCCTAGTGCATGTCGCCCAAAAGTGCCCAGCGGTTTTGGGACAACGACATGCACAAAACAGGAATCTGAAGCGCATCGGCGAAGCCGAAGCGCTTCAGGCACGCATCCGTTCGAAATTGGCGTCGAAAAGCGGCACCGCCTGAATGCGCGCCGCATGGCGCTTGCCCAGCAGCTCGATTTCGAAGCCGTCGCTCTCATCGGCGATCTCCTTCGGCACATAGCCGACGGCAACGGATTTCTTCGAATGATGCGCATAGCCGCCCGACGTCACCCAGCCGCGCACCGCACCATCGAACCAGATCGGCTCGTCGCCAATGACCTCGGCATCGTCGGCATCGACGATAAAGGCGCGCAGGCGCAATTTGCCGCCCAGCTTGCGCTCGGCCAGCGCCGCGGCCTTGCCGATGAAATCGGCATCCTTGCCGTAAGCAACGAAGCGGTCGAGCCCCGCTTCCAGCGGTCCGTAGATCGGCCGGTACTCGCGCCCCCATGAGCCGTAATTCTTGTCCAGCCGCAGCGCATTGAGGGCGCGCGAGCCGAACAGGCCGATGCCGAATTCCTCGCCCGCCGCCATCAGCGCTTGATAGGCGGCGCGCTGGTATTCCGGCGCCACCCAGATTTCGTAGCCGAGATCGCCGGTATAGCTCACACGGCCGACCAGGCACGGCGCCATGCCGATATCCATCCGGCCAATGGCCATGAAGGAAAATGCCGCATTGGAGACATCCGAACGCGTGGCCTTTGCCAGCACATCCCGCGCCTTCGGGCCGGCGATCGACAGGCCGGTGAGCTTCGCGCCCAGCGCTTCGATGCGGACTGATCCATCGTCAGGCAGGTGCTTCTCGAACCAGCGCATATGGTATTGCTCGGCGATGCCGGAGCCGGCGAGGAACCAGCCATCCACCCCCAGATTGGCCAGCGTGAAGTCGCCGATCAGCCTGCCGTCCTGCTTCAGCATCGGCGCCAGCGTCATGCGGCCGGGTTTCGGCAGTTTGCAGGCAAGCATCCGGTCGAGCCAGGCGGCCGCCCCCTCACCCGTCACCTTGTATTTGGCGAAGCTCGAAATCTCGGACAGGCCGACACCGTCACGAACCGTCGCGACCTCCTTGGCGACCTGCGTGAAGTCGCTCGAGCGGCGCCACGAGAATTCGTCCTTGATGCCTTCCGGCGCGTACCACAGCGGCACTTCCAGCCCATAGGCAACGCCCCATTGCGCACCCCTGGCAGACAGCAGATCATAGACCGGTGTCGTCTTCAGCGGCCGCCCGGCGGGCAGTTCCTCATTTGGGAAGCGGATCGAAAAACGCCTGGAATAATTCTCGCGCACCTTGGCGTTGGTGTAGGCCATCGTCGCCCAGTCGCCGTAGCGCGCGACATCCATCGCCCAGATATCGGCGCCGGGATCGCCCTCGATCATCCAGTTCGACAAAGCAAGGCCGACGCCGCCGCCTTGCGAAAAACCGGCCATGACACCGCAGGCGACCCAGAAGCCCGGCAGGCCGCGCACCGGCCCGACCAGCGGGTTGCCGTCCGGCGCGAAGGTGAAGGGGCCGTTGATGATCTGCTTGATACCGGTGTTCTGGAAGGCGGGGAAATGGCGGAAGCCGACCTCAAGCGACGGCGCGATGCGGTCGATGTCGGGCGCCAGCAACTCATGGCCGAAATTCCATGGCGTCTGGTATTCGGACCAGGGCTTGTTGGCCTTTTCATAGGTGCCCATCAGCATGCCGCCGCGCTCCTGGCGCAGGTAAAGCTCGCCATCGAAGTCGACCGCGTGGATGATCTCGGTGCCGGTCTTGGCGTTCCAGGCGGCGACCTCAGGCATGTCCTCGGTGATCAGGTACATGTGCTCCATGGCCAGCACAGGCAGTTCGAGGCCAACCATGCGGCCGACCTCGCGCGCCCACAGGCCGCCGGCATTGACGACATGCTCGGCCACCACCTCGCCCTTGTTGGTAACGACGCGCCATAGCCCGTCGGGCCGCCGCACGATGTCCTCCACCTTGGTGAAGCGCTCCACTTCCGCCCCAAGTTTCCGCGCGGCCTTGGCATAGGCATGGGTGACGCCGGAGGGATCGAGATGGCCGTCCTCCTTGTTTCTGACGGCGCCGACGAACTGCCTGGGGTCGAGCAGCGGCATCAGCTCCGCCGCTTCATTGGGTGAGATCTCCTCAAGCTCGATACCGAGATAGCGGCCCTTGGCTACGACGCCGCGCAGCCAGTCCAGCCGCGCCTCGGTTGCCGCCAGAAGCACGCCACCGGTCAGATGCACGCCGGTCGCCTGGCCGGAAAGCTCCTCGATCTCCTTGTAGAGGTTGATCGTGTATTTCTGCAGCTTGGCGACGTTGGGGTCTCCATTGATGGTGTGCATGCCGCCGGCCGCGTGCCAGGTCGAACCCGACGTCAGTTCATCGCGCTCCAGCAGGACAACATCGGTCCAGCCATGGCGGGCGAGATGGAACAGCACGGAGCACCCGACGACACCGCCGCCAATGACCACGACCTTTGCATGCGATTTCATGGATTTTTCTCTGATATCAGTGAGTTGGATGGGTGAGTGGATTCAAGCTGGGAACGATCACGGCTCGCCCTGCCCGATCGCTTCCTTGCGCCTGGCCATGTAAGCCTCCAGCGCCTCGCGCACGGCGATATCCATCACCGGCTCGACATAGTCTTCCAGCGCCTTCTTCCACAGCCGCGTCGCGCGCGCCGTGGCGTCGAGCCCGCCGGCTTCCTGCCACGCTTCGTAATTCTGCCAGTTTGACAGCATCGGCTGGTAGAAGGCGGTGGCGTAGCGCTCCAGCGTGTGCGGTTCGCCGAAGAAATGCCCGCCGGTCGGCACCGCGCCCAAAGCCTCGACGGCGAGCTCGGCCTCATTGACCTCGATCGGGCGCAGGAATTCCATCATGTGCTGGATCATCTCGACATCGATGATGAGCTTTTCGAACGACGCCGTCAGCCCGCCCTCCTGCCAGCCGGCGGCATGATAGACGAGATTGCCGTGGCCGAGCACCGCGCCCCACAGCGCCATCAGCGTCTCATAAGCGCCTTGCGCGTCGGCGGCGTTGGAGGCCGAGCCCGGCGTCGTGCGATACGGCAGCCCGTAACGCCGCGCCAGTTGCCCCGATGCGATGTTGGCCTTGGTGTTCTCCGGCGTGCCGAAGGCCGGCGCGCCGGACTTCATGTCGACATTGGAGGTGAAGGCGCCATACATGACCGGCGCGCCTGGACGCACCAGTTGCGTCAGCACGACGCCGAACAGCGCCTCGGCGTTCTGCTGCGCCAGCGCGCCGGCCAGTGTCACCGGGCTCATCGCCCCCATCAGCGTGAACGGCGTCACCGCCACCGACTGGCCGAACTCGGCCATGGTCATCAGCCCTTCGGCCATCATCTCGTCGAAGCGGCGCGGCGAGTTGACGGAGATGATCGTGGTGATGCCGGGATCGTCGCGCATCTGATCGAGCGTCAGCCCGCGCGAAATCGCCATCATCTCGATGCCGTCCAGCGCCCTGCCCCGGCCGATCGCCGAGACATGGAAACTCTTGTCGGTCAGCGTCAGGTTGGTGAAGTAGGTGTCGAGATGGCGGGAATTGGCCGGCAGCTCCACCGGAGCGCAGACCTGGTTGCCCAGCATGTGGATGCAGTTGAAATGCTGCGCCAGCCGGGTCAGATCCGCATAGTCGCGCAAATTGCCGGCGCGGCGGCCGCGCTCCATGTCGTGCACATTCGGCGGTCCCGCAACGAGCGTGAAATTGATGGTGTTGCCGCCGAGATGAACCGCGTTGGCCGGGTTGCGCGGCGTCAACACATAGCTGGACTGCGTGGTCTTCAGCACGTCTTCGACCAGGCCGCGATCGATGCGGACATTGGCTGAGGCATGATCGACTTTGGCGCCGGCCTTCTCGAACAGCGACAGCGCACGCGGGCTCATCACCTCGATGCCGAAATTCTCCAATATGTGCATCGACGCCTGATGGATCTGCTCGATCTGGTCGGGCGACAGCATGGCCATTGGCGGATAGGGATTTGTCACCCGCCTGAGCGGCAGTTGCGGGATGGCCGATGGCCCTCTGTTGCTGGTGCGCTCGGCGCCGCGTTTGCGTCTTGGTTCGTTCATGCCGGTATCAAAGCCCCGGCAAACCGGGCAAGCTGTCAGAAATACGTCGTCTGCGGGCGCGATTTTAGCCACGGCGGCATTTCTGCAATGTCTGTTTAGAAAAAGCGACGAAGTGCGTCGGATTATCGATACTGGATTTCCTTGAGAGGCTGCGCCGGCGAAGCGTTAACGGACGCCGCAAGATTCCCTTTATGATTTCGGCCTATTGCTCTGCCCATGCGTAGTTCGAGTTTTAGTAAAATTGGTGCGGTTTGCGTGCTGCTGGCGCTTTCGGCCTGCGCCACGCCGCCCAACCACATCAACAATGTCTGTGCCGTCTTCGACCAGAATGACGGCTGGTTCGACAACTGGCAGTCAGCCGCCGAGCGCGCCCAGCAGAAATACGGCATCCCCGTTCCCGTGCTGATGGCGACGGTGCGCAAGGAATCCGGTTTCAAGAGCAATGCACGGCCGCCGCGCACCAAGCTGCTCGGCTTCATTCCGTGGAAGCATGTCTCGTCGGCCACCGGCTTCTCGCAGGCGCTGGACGGCACCTGGTCGCAATATCAGCGCGAGACCGGCAACTGGGCGGCACGGCGGACGAAATTCGCCGACGCCGTCGACTTTGTCGGCTGGTACCATTCCAAGACATCCGACACGTACGGCGTCGCCCGCAACGATACCTACAATCTCTACCTGGCCTACTATCTCGGCTGGACCGCCTATGGCCGCGGCAACCGGGGCGATGCCGGCGTCCAGGGCTATGCCCGGGCCACCGACAAGATGGCGCGGGACTATGCGCAGCAACTGAGTGAGTGCGGCAACTGACTTTGCCGGAGCATTACGCAGCCAAGTGAAATCACTTGGCGCTGCGGAAAAGTGATGTCGCCTTGATCGGAACAGGCCTCCGAATTCATCCGCTCGGGATCAGATGGAGGGTCGGCTTGCCTCCCTTTACTGCCGCGGTCGATAACTTTCGGTCAAAGGTCGCCAATTTGCCGTCACGCGCCTTTGCGAGCCCCAGGAGATAGCTATCCGTTACTTGCGCCGAGGTTAGGATTCTAGCTGCATCAATGTCGCTGGAACCGACGAGACTGATGTCGTCCGACCAGAACTGATGTCCTGAAAGGGCATGTAGTTTGCCGACAATCTGCGCAACGACAGCGGGCGAACCCGGAGAATTAGGATATTTCGGGCTGCTCAAAATCCTGATGACACCATTCTCGGTAATGGGACATGTAGCCCATGATATATGCCCGGTGGATTGGAACCACCGATGGGCATCTTCATGCGCAACGTGAGCCGGATCGATCAACGCGATCAAGACGTTGACGTCAAGCAGGAAGGTCACGGCAGTTCATCGCGAAGCGCATTGACCATTTCCAGATCGACCATCGGGCCGTCGGGCCGCGATGAGAGTAAGGGAATACCATTGCGCTCACCGCCAGACTGCGGCCTGCGCAGTGATCGGCGAACCAGATCGGAAATGACCTCGCCAACGCTGCGATCCTGCTGTTGCGCCATGGCCTTGGCGGCAAGGAGGATATCGTCATCGATTGCAAGCGTCGTTCTCACAATACGTTTCCTTAATGCGCATCAAACATCACGCATCACATAAGGCAATTGGCGGAGATATTCAAGCGAACGTAGCTCTGTCATTCCTTGACAGATATGAGATATGACGATGCCGCGGAGGCAAAACTCCGACGAGAGGCATTGCCTCTATGTCGGTCAGCTCGGCCTTTTGCCGCGCGGACGTTTTGGCGGCGGGCCGGCAAAACCGGGGCCATCGCCATGCGGCGCGTCATCCGGCACGCCTTCGTGCGCGGCGTGCTCCTTGTCGAACTTGATCACCGGCTCCATCTTGGCCAGCACGTCATCGGAAAGCCAGCACAGGCTCATATGGCCGTCGCCGAGATGCTTGACCGGCGGCACCTTGGTCTCACACAGATTGTCAGGCACCAGCTTCTTGTAGCCGCAGCGGGTCTGGAATGGGCAGCCGGACGGTGGGTTCATCGCCGAGGGAATGTCGCCCTCCAGCACGATGTGGCGCTTGACCACGCTGGTGTCGGCGATCGGGATCGCCGACAGCAGTGCCTCGGTATAGGGATGGTAGGGCGGCGCGAAGATCTGGTCGGTCGTGCCTTGCTCGACAATATAGCCGAGATACATGACCACGACGCGGTCGGCGATGTAGCGCACGACCGACAGATCATGGCTGATGAACAGCATTGTCGTCTTGTTCTTGCGCTGGATGTCCATCAGCAGCTCGGTCACCGCCGCCTGCACCGACACGTCGAGTGCCGAGACCGGCTCGTCAGCCACCACCACCTTGGCGTCGCCGGCAAAGGCCCGCGCCACGCCGATGCGTTGCTTCTGGCCGCCCGATAGCTGGCGCGGCTTGCGGGTTTCGAATGCCCGCGGCAGCTTCACCAGGTCGAGCAGTTCCAGCATGCGCTTGCGGCGATCGGCAACCGTCTTGCCGACATTGAACTTCTCCAGCGTGCGGATGATCTGCGAACCGACCGAATGGCTGGGATTGAGCGTGTCGAACGGGTTCTGGAACACCATCTGGATCGACGACACCGTGTCGACGCTCCGCTTCTCGATGCCCGTCGATTGGATTTCCTTATTGCCCAGCGTCACTGTGCCGGCACTTGCCGTCTCCAGCCCAAGCAGCACCTTGGCCAGCGTCGACTTTCCGCAGCCGGATTCGCCGACGATGGCAACCGTCTCGGATTCGCGCGCCATGAACGAGATCGTCTCGTTGGCCTTGACGACGCGGCCCTCGCTCGAGCCGAACACCTCGCTGCCGCCGACCCTGTAGTATTTTCTCAGGTCCTCGATCTTGAGCACCGGCGCGCCGGGCACGACGCGCTCATTGACCTTCTTGGCGCCAGGCGGCAGCGCCTCCCAATCGATCTCATTGAAGCGCACGCAGCGCGAGAAATGGCCTTCGTGACCCGCGACCTCGATCATCGGGATTTCGGCGGCGTTGCAGACGCCCTCGACGAAATGGTGGCAGCGCGGGCCGAAATTGCAGCCCTTGGGCCGCTCATGCGGCAGCGGCAGCTGGCCGGGAATCGAGATCAGCGGCCGTGAGTTCTTGTCGGCGCCGGGCAGCGGGATCGAGCGGAACAGCCCTTGCGTATAGGGGTGGCGCATCCGGTCGAAGACGTCCTTGATCTTGCCGGTCTCCACCGCCTCGCCCGAATACATCACGGTGATGCGATCGCAGGTCTCGAGGATCAGGCCGAGATTGTGCGACACGAAAATCATCGACGTGCCGAACTTCTCGCCGAGCCCCTTGACCAGGTCGACAATGCCGGCCTCCACCGTCACGTCGAGCGCCGTCGTCGGTTCGTCGAGCAAAAGCAGCGCCGGCTTCGACAGCAGCGCCATGGCAATGACGATGCGTTGCTGCTGGCCGCCCGAGAGCTGGTGCGGATAGGAGCGCATCATGCGCTCGGGATCAGGCAGCTTGACCGCGCGCACCATGTCAAGCGCGCGTTTATGGGCCTCTTCCTTCGACACCTTGTCGTGGATCAGCGGCACTTCCATCAATTGCTGGCCGACCTTCATCGCCGGGTTCAGGCTCGCCATCGGCTCCTGGTAGATCATCGCGATCTTGTTGCCGCGAATGGAGCGCAACTCCTCGTCGGAGAGCTCGCCCATGTCCTTGCCCTGGAACTTGATCTTGCCGCCGACGATCTTCCCGATGTTGGAGAGGTCGCGCATGATGCCGAGCGACACGGTCGACTTGCCGCAGCCGGATTCGCCGACGATGCCCATCGCCTCGCCGGGCATGACGGTGCAGGAAAAATCCATGACCGCCGGGATCTCGCCCTTGCGGGTGAAGAAGGAGATCGACAGGTTCTCGATCTCGATGATCGGCGCGTTGGCCGGCCCATTGGTTGGCGTGGCGGGATTTCGAACTGCCTCGTTCATGGGTCGCTCCAATCCTGGTTCTTCTAGGCCTGTTTCTCTCAGGCGCATCGGGTCGAGACCCGCGAGATCAGTCTTTCATCGATTGTTCGCGCAGCGAGTCGGCGAGCAGGTTCAAGCCCAGCACGAACGACATCAGTGCGATCGTCGGCGGCAACGCCGGGTGGATGAAGGAGCGCAGCAGGCGGCTGGCGTCCTTGATCGCAGTGCCCCAGTCCGGACTTTCCGGCGCCAGGCCAAGGCCGAAATAACCGAGCGTGCCGAGCAGGATCGTGGTGTAGCCGATGCGCAGGCAGGCGTCGACGATCAGTGGCCCGCGCGCATTGGGCAGGATCTCCCATAGCATGATGTACCAGGGCGATTCACCGCGCGTCTGCGCCGCCGCCACATAGTCACGCGTCTTGATGTCCATCACCAAGCCACGCACGATGCGGAACACGCCGGGGCTGGACGCGAACACCACCGCCACGAAGATATTGAGCTGGTTGGGGTCAATATGCACGATCTTCAAAGGATCGGCGTCGAAGACCAGGCCGGCATAGATCCAGCCGCCGAGGATCAGGGTGATGCCGAGCAGGATGTAGAGCCGGTCGGGCCGGTTTTTGTAGCGGGTCCAGAACAGCACGCTGAAGAAGATGATCGGGAACAGGAAGAAGACGCCGGCCATGCCATAAGGGATCGGCGTGTCCATGATGCCCGGCGTCACCAAAAGGTAAAACAGCAGGATGACCGGGAAGGCCAGCACGAGATTGGCCAGGAACGACAGCACGGTGTCGATCTTGCCGCCGTAGTAGCCGGCGGGCAGGCCGAGCGTGATGCCGACCATCAGCGCGAAGCCGGTTGCCGCAGGCGCGATGATCAGCACGATCTGGCTGCCGTACACCATGCGCGAAAACACGTCGCGCGCCAGCTTGTCGCCGCCGAACAGATAGGTCAGCCCCGATTGCGGCTCGATGGCGCCCGGCAGCACATCCTTCATGATGGGAATCTGGGCCAGCGGATCGAAGGGCGAAACGGTCGCGGCGAAGATCGCCGTGAACAGCCAGAAAAGGCAGATGCCGACGCCGACGATGCCGACACCGCTGTCGAACAGCTGGCCGTAGAGCGCCAGCTTCTTCTTGTAGGCAAAGCTCGCGCCCATGACGATGACGAGGGCGATCCAGACCGGCCAGAAGCGCGACAGCACTTCGAGAACGACGGTGAAGCCACTGATGTATTGAACCGGCATCCGCTTCGCTCCCTACTGAACTCTGATACGCGGATTGAGAAATGCGTAGCCGACATCGGAAATGAGCTGCGTGATCAAGACGATGAACACCGAGACCAGCGAGCAGCCGAGCAAAAGGTCGATGTCGTTGTTGCCGGCCGCCTCGACCAGCGTGTAGCCGAAGCCCTGGTAACGAAACATCACCTCGACGATGACGACGCCGGTGAGCAGCCAGGGAAACTGCAGCATGATGACGGTGAACGGTGCGATCAGCGCGTTGCGCAAGGCATGTTTGACCACGACGCTGCCGAAGGAAAGACCCTTCAACCTGGCAGTGCGGATATATTGCTGCGTCATCACTTCGACCATCGAAGCACGCGTCATGCGGGCGATATAGCCGATGCCGTAGATCGCCAGCGTCATCACCGGCAAAGTGAAATTGTAGAAGGTGATGCCCTGGCTGGCCGAAGCCGCCGAGCCGTTCAGCCAGCCTAGCCATGAGGCGAAGATGACGGTGAAGATGACGCCCGACACATATTCAGGCGTCGCCGTCGAGGCGATCGACGCCACGGACAGCACGCGGTCGGTTCGCGACCCCTCGCGCATGCCGGCCAGAATGCCGATCAGCAGCGAGATCGGCACCATCACCACCAGCACCCAGAACATCAGGATGCCCGTAGCGCCAAGTGCCGGAAACAGTTTTGAGGCGACGGTCGCCTTGAACTTGGTCGAGCAGCCGAAATCGCCCTGGAAAACGCCGGCGAAGGTCGGCACGAGCGGATCGTTGCAGAAGGAGAAACGCTGCGCCGGCTTGCCGGTCGCCGGGTCTGTCACAGGCTGCTTGGGCACCACGCCCAGCCACTGCCCATAGCGGACGAAGAAGTTCTGCCGATAGCCATGGTTGACCAGCCAGCTCTCGAGCTGCTCGGCCGACGTATGCATTTCGGTCTGGCTGATCGCCAGCTTCTTCAGATTGGGTTCGAGATTGATCAGGAAGAAGACGACCATGGTCAGGCACAGCATCGTCAATGCCATGGTGCCAAGACGCCTGATAACGAAGGAAAGCATGGCGGCCCCCTGCCGATGGGTTGGGGTTTGAGCCGGCTATGAAAGCCAACCCTGCCGTAACCGGCGGGGCTGGCTGTCAAACAGGCCTTCGGATGCGATCAACCCTGTTTTTGTTGCATGGCCTTGCCCGCGAGTCCGCAACTTTTTTGAGAAAGTGCGGACCAGCAGGGACGGACGATGCAAAGAGCAGGGGAAGGGAGCGAGCCCCTTCCCCGATGTCGATGCGATCAAGCCTGCTCGAGCCAGACCTTGCCGTAGTCGCGCTCGAAGGTCGGATGCATCTTGTAATTCTGCACCGCCTTGACCGAGTGGCTGTAGAGCTTGCGCCAGTACGGCTGGATCATGATGCCGGAATCCTGCAGGATCTGCTCGATGTCCTTCATCATGTCCTTGCGCTTGGCGGCGTCGGCAACGGCGAGCGCCGCATTGAGCTTGGCATCCCAGTCCGGATTCGACCAGCCGGCCTCATTCCAGGCCTCGCCGGTGCGATAGGCGATGGCCAGAACCTGGACGCCGAGCGGGCGCATGTTCCAGTTGGTCATCGACAGCGGATACTTCGTCCAGTCGTTCCAGAACGTCGAACCCGGCAGAACGGTGCGCTTCACCTTGATGCCGGCGTCGCGCAGCTGGGCGGCGATCGCATCGCCGGTGTTCTTGTGCCAGTCTTCGTCGACAGTGATCAGCTCGTGTTCGAAGTCGGCCTGGCCGGCTTCCGCCATCAGCGCCTTCGCCTTGGCCGGATCACGGGCAACCTTGGGCAGCTCGTAATATTCCGGATGGATCGAGCAGACATGGTGGTTTTCGGCGACCGAGCCGGCATTGCCGTAGCCGAGCTGCAAGACGACATTGTTGTCGACCGCAAGCTGCAGCGCGTTGCGCACCTTCTGGTCGCCATAGGGCTTGTTGTTGACGTTGGTGCGGCAGACGATGGTCGACGCGGTGACGATCTCCGACTTCACCAGGTCCATGCCGTCCAGGATCGATACGTAGTCGGCCGAAGTCTCGAAATTGGTGTGCACTTCGCCGGCTTCGAAAGCGCTGACCATGGCTGCCGGATCGGTGCCGTAGTCGATGAATTCCAGGCCGTCGAGGAACACTTCGCCGTCCCACCACTTGTCGTCGGTGCGGCGCTTGTAGACCACCTTCTGACCGACATCATAGGAGACGAGTTCGAACGGACCGGTGCCGATGGGGCAGGCCTTGAAGTCGCCGCCCTTCTCGTCAAAGGTCTTGTGGACGATGAGGCCGGGATAGTCGCACATGTTCGGAATCAGCGCGATGTCCGGCTTGGTGAGCTTCAGCACGACCGTGTGGTCGTCCGGCTTGGTCACGGCGCTTTCGTCGAGCTTGTCGTCCTTGACCAGCGAGCCGAGACGGCCGGGCATGGAGTTGCCTTCGGCTTTCTTGTCGGCCCAGCGCTTCAGGTTGAAGATGACGTCATCGGCTGTGAAGGCATCGCCATTCGACCAGGTGACGCCCTTGCGCACATGCAGCGTGTACTGCGTGGCATCGTCGTTGACGTCCCAGCTTTCCAGCAGATAGGGGCGGAACGTGTATTCGGACGTGTACTTGACCAGCGGCTCGAGCGCCTGGCGCTCGGCATTGGCGATTTCCGACCAGTCGGCCTTGCGCGGGTCCTTGGGATCCTTGATCCACTGGGCGATCTTCAGCGTGCCGCCCTTCTTGCCCTTTACCTCTTCGGCCTTCGCCGGCGTCGGATCGGCGAGGCCGAGCAAGCCGTAGGCCATTGCCGTCGATGCGCCGAAGACGCTGGCCATGGCCAGGAATTCGCGGCGGTCCACCTTGCCTGCCTTGGCTTCTTCGGCCATGGCCAGGATGTGATCCGGAACGCGATCGCCATTACTCTTATAAATTGTCATGACTTAACTCCCATTGTTGGCTTTCCGCCTTTTAACATTCCGCATCCAGGCCATGATGTCAAAGACGGCGTGGATTGAGAACATGTTAGGGAATGTGCAACTTTGAAAGGGGAGCGGTTCGCGTGATAACGACAGTCTTGGCGCAAATTTGCTACTGCCCGACGGATTCTTCTGGAATCTCGATAGTCGATTAAACTGAGACATTTACTCTGGCCTGGACAGCGCCAGAATCGATCCACCATGAGGCCAAAAGTCCTGCCGAACTATCAGTATTCCTTCTCGTAGAAGATGCCGCCCTTGGCTTCGCCGGCATCATTGGCCTCGCCGCGCAGCTTGACGCCGCGCCCGACATTGAGGTCGATCGTCGCCTTGCCCGAGCCCGGCTTGTCGCCTTTCTGGATCGTGACATAGGTGCGGTCGTTGAGGTATTTGCCGGCCGAAACCGCCGTGCCGCCCTGGTCGTCGGTGGTGACGTCGAGATCGTCGACGCCAATGGCGCTGCGCAGGTTTTCCAGCAGCGACGTCGAGCCGCCGACGCCGGCCAGTTGCCCGGCGGCCTCTGCGAGCTGTGCGATCTGCAGCGGCGACAGGTTCGACATCGAGCGGCCGAAGATCAATTGCGCCAGCACCTCGTCCTCGGGCAGTGCCGGCACCGAGGAGAAGGTGAATTTCGGATTGGTCGCCTCGCCCGACACGATGATGGTGACGGTGGCGCCGGTCGTCGTCGTGGTCGCCGTCAAATTGAGATAAGGCACCAGCGAGCCGGAAAACCCGACCGTGCCTTCGGTGAAGGTCAGCCGCTTGCCGAGGATCGACAGCCGGCCACGCTGCAAGGTGAAGGTGCCGACCGCTTGCGGCGACGAGGCCGGACCGGTCAGCTTCAGCGAGCCGCCGAGTTCGGCATCGACGCCCCTGCCCTGGATGAAGATCTGGTTCGGCGCGTTGACCGTGACATCGAGGGCGAGGCCCGTGCCGCCGCCCTTGCCGCTGGTCGTCGGCGGCCGCAGCGCCTTGTCCTGTGCCTTGACCGCACCTGGCGCGTTCTTGTGCTTGACGTCGAGCGCCGCCAGCGAGCCCGGCAATTTGTCCGGAACCGTGATCACCGTCTTGGCGAGGTTGACGGTGCCGGCAATGACCGGTGCGGAGGTCAGCGGTCCCTTGATCGTCAGGTCGCCCCCGAGATTGGCGGTCACCACCCTTCCGTCCGTATAGCGGCCGTCGACCAGCTTGATCGACAGATCGGCCGGAAAACCCTGCGCCGGGTTGATGCCGACCGTGCCGCTGGCCGACAGGCTGCCGCGCGTCGACAGCGTTCCGGTCAGCCGGTTGATCCTGGCGACGCCGCCGGCAATGGTGACATCGGCGGCGAGATCGTTGACGGCGAGGCCGGAGCGCGCATCGACAAGGCGCGCACCGGAGGTGCTGATGCTGCCGCCGATGACGGGCGATGTCGCGGGACCGCGCACCTGCACCTTGACATTGGCCGTGCCCGTCAGCGACATGCCTTGCGCGGCGAGCTTCTGGCTGAGCAGGCCGAACGGCACGGCGCCATTGAAGTCGAGCACCAGCGCCGGCGTTCCAGCCGTCGTCACGGTGCCGCCGCCCTTGAGGCCAAGGCCGGCGCCATCGCTGACATTGGCGGTGAAGGCCAGCTTGTTGGCGGCAAAGGTGCCGGACGAGGAAACACTCACCGCCCCGACACCAGCGCCTCGGGTCTGCGACGTTTGCACGCCCGCCGCATCGATATTGAAGGCGACCGCAGGGCTGGCCGGCGCACCCGTCACCTTCACCGTGCCCGAAATCGAGCCGGCGGCGTCGAGGCCGGCCGAGAAACTGTTCGCAAGCGACATCGGCACCCGCGCCAGCGTCGCGTTGATGTCGAGCGCCGTGCCGACCTTGCCGGTCACCGTCGCCGTGCCACCCCCAAGGTTGAGCACCAGCCTGTCCAGCGTCGTCGTGCCATTGGCGATGCTTACGGTCGAGGCCTGGGCAATGGCCGCCTTGATGCCTTGGACGGTCGCCTGGCCGGAGGCAAGCTCGATGGTTGTCGTGCCGTTGGCCACTTTCACCCGGCCCGCGGCCCGCGCTGGAATGCCCTTGACGGTTGCGCCGCCGGCGAAGCCGGTCCAGTCGCCGTCGCGCTTCAAATCGACATCGATGCCGCTGATCACGGTGCCGCCCGACGTGACGGTGTCGGCGCGGATCTTTCCGGAGATCACGGGCGCCGCCAGATAGTTGGCGACCAGCGCATCGATCGAGACGGCTTTCGCCTGCAGGTCGCCGCGCGTAATCGACGCTGTCGCCGCCTTGATGGCGACCTGGGGTGCTGCGCCATTCTTCGAGAAGGCAATCGTGCCGCGTACGTCGCCTTCGGCCTTTTCCAGCGCCAGTGCCGCCAGCGGTCCGATATCAGGCAGGTCGAGCGCGATGGTGCCGACCGGCACGAACTTCTCGTCCAGTGCCAGATCGCCTGAAATCCTGTTCTTGCCGAGCGACAGCAGCAGGCCGTTGATGGCGCTCTTGCCGTCAGCCGTCGCCAGCACCGCGCTGCCTTGCAGCGCCTGGCCGGCGACATTGCCGGTCAGTTGCACGTTGGCTGCCGGATTGGCGGTATCGGCCTTGCCGGTGGCGGTCAGCTTCAACCCGGTGATCTCTCGCGCCACCACCAGCAGCCTGTCGCTGTCGATGGTCAGGGACAGGTCGGGCGCCGCGGCCGGGCCCTGCGCGTTCAACGCAAAGGCGATGGCGCCCTTGGCGTCTTTCGACAGCAGAGAAATGTCGCTCAGCGCGCCCTTGATGTCGGCGGCCACCTTGTTGTCGGCAAGGCTGGCTTGCCCGTCGGCGGTCAGCGCACCCGAGGTCAACTTCAATCCGCCTATGTTGATGCTGCCCTTGGGATCGCGCTTCAGCGTGGCGCCGATCTCAGCGCGTTCGCCAAGCATGCCGCGCGCCGCCGCCGGCAAGGCCGATGATGGGGCGTCCGCCTTCAGATTGAGGTCGATGGCACCGTCACGCAGCGATACCTGGCCGGCGACCTGGCTGTTCAGCGCATCGCTCTTGAGCGAGCCGCTGTCTATGGCAACCGCATCGGCTGTCAGGCGACCGCTGAGTGCTGCGGTGACCTTGCCGGCGATCAGCGGCGCGATCACCGGATTGTCGAGACCGACCTTGTCCACCGACACTGTGCCGGAAACCGGCCCTGCACGGTTCTTCAGATCGAACGCATCTGAGTGCAACGCCAGGGCAAGCCCCTCCACCCTCGCCGGACTGGTGAAGATCGAGGGCAGGATCGCGGAGACATCCAGGCGGGCCCGCGTGCTCTCGCCCGCCACCTTTGCCGACAAGGACTGGATCTCGATCTTGACCGGGCTCTCGGCGCTGCCGACAGTCAGGGGCAGGCTGGGGCCGGATGATATGAGATCGAGCACAAAATCGCTGGCGCCGTTCGGGTTGAGGGTGCCGGTTGCCTTGCCGGAAATCTTGTCGCCGGTCAGCGTCGCCTGATCGAGCACCACGCCGCCGGCAATCGTGTAGCTGCCGGCCGCATCGACGGCGAGCGGTCCGAGCCCGGCCTGCCGGGTCTGGCTGGTTTCGATACCGGCCAGTTGCGCATTGAAGCGGACATCGGGAGCGGCCGGCGGTCCGGTCACACCAGCCGTGCCGCTGAGCGTGCCCACAGCATCGAGGCCGGGCGAAAATTCCTTGGCGAGCGCCGCGGGCAGTGCCGAAAATTGCGCCGCGAGATCGAGCGTCTGGCCAGCGGTACCCGACAAGGTCACCGAACCGCCGCCGACATCGAGTGCCAGCCTTTCGATGCTGGCCGTGCCGTTGGCGATGCTTAGTGTCGACGCCTGGGCGATTGCCGCCTTGATGCCGCGAACCGTCGCCTCGCCCGAGGCAATCTCGATGCTCGTCGTGCCGTCGGCGATCTTCACCCGGCCGGCAGCGGTCGCCGGAATGCCCGCTATGGTGGCGCCACCGGTAAAATTGGTCCAGTCGCCATCACGCTTCAGGTCGACGCCGATGCCGCCGATTTCCGTGGTCCCGGAGGTGACGCTGTCGGCCTTGATCGTACCCGCGATCGCAGGCGCCTTGAGATAATTGGCGATCAGTGCATTGACTGTGATGGCCTTGGCCGTCACGTCGCCACGCGCGATCGACGTGCTCTTGGCATCGATCGCGACGGAGGGCGCGTCGCCCTCCTTGGCGAAGCGGATGGTGCCGTCGATGTCGCCCGTCACCGCCTGGCCGGCCAGTGCGGCCAACTGGTCGATAGCGGGCGCGTCGAGCGTCAGCGTGCCGAGCGGCATGTACGTGTCATCCAGCGCGAGATCGCCCGAGAGCTTGTTGTCGCCCAGCGACACCAGGAAGCCGTTGATCGAACGCTTGCCCTCGCTTGTCACCAGCGCTGCCTTGATGTCGAGCGGTTGGTCGTTGACGGAGCCGGTCAGCGACACGTTGGCGGCGGGACTGGTGATATCGGCCTTGCCGCTCGCCGTCAGCTTGATGGTCTTCACCGTGCGGCCCGATGCCGTCAGGCTGTCGCTGTCGGCGGTAACGGTGAAATCCGGCGCCGTCATCGCGCCACTTGCCGACAGCGCGAAATCGACGCCACCGGCAACTGGCACGCCGACTGTCGGCGACAGCACGGAAACATCGCCCAGTTTGCCCTTGATGTCGGCCTGGATGTCGGTGCCTTGCATGCTGGCCGTGCCGGCGGCGCTAAGCGTGCCGGACGTGAATTCGATCGAGTTGGCGGCGAAGGATCCCTGCGGATCGCGGGCCGCGCTGGCCGAGAATTTCACCCGGGCGCCGAGCACCGAGGCGATCTGCGGCGGAAAGGCCGTCGCCACGGCATCCGCGTTCATCTTCAGCTGCATCGACAGGTCGGCAAGAGCCACCGCCGCGGTCAGCGAAGCGTTGAGCGCGTCGGAACGCAGCGTGCCCTGGTCGATGGCAATGGCGTCCTTGCTGACCGACCCGGCCAGATCGACATCGATCTTGCCGGTGATCAGCGGCGCCAGCGTCGCCACGTCGGTGTTGAGGCCGCCCGCCTCCAGCTTGACGGTGACCGGCCCGGCGCGGTTCTGGATGTCGAAGCCGTCGGAATGGATCTGGGCCGCCAGATCATCCAGCCGCGTGCCGCCGGCGACGATGGAGACGAAGGAGGCGCCGACGTCGATGATCGGCGCCTTGCCGTCGCCGAAGGCGCGGGCGGTGGCATTGCTGATCGCCAGCGTGATCGGCTGCGCCTTGCTGCCGACGCTGATCACCACGGGTGGACCCTTGGCGGCGAGTTCGACCGAGAGGTCGCTGGCGCCGGCAGGATCGACAATGCCGGTCGCGGTGCCGTGCACCGCATCGCTGTCGATGTTGGCGCGGTCGACACTGACGCCACCGGCCGATGTGGCGGTGCCGGCAATGTCGAAACTGGTCTTGCCGGCAAACAGCGGCTTCAAATTCTCCGGCAGGAAGCGCGCGAAATCACCGTCGCCCTTGGCCTCGATATGATTGCCCTTGTCGGTCAGTTGGTGGCGACCCGTCAGCTGGGTGACGATCTTGCCGTCGACCGAGAACGTGCCGATGCCGTTCCAATTGGCGAGCGGCCCGGTGCCCGAGACATTTATGTCGACCGGCGGCGTGTCGGGCAGCTTGAGCAGGTTGGCGATGATACCGCCTGCCGGCTCCGAAGCCTTCAGGTCGAGATCGAGCCTGTTGTCTGCCGGCGCAAAGTGGATCTTGGCGTCGACATTACCTTGCTTGCCGTCATGGCGGGTGATGTTGAGCACCGTCTCGACCGCCCGTGGGGCGGCAACCGCCTTGACCGATCCCTTGG
>NZ_RZRT01000055.1:0-34757 GCF_003998295.1 Mesorhizobium sp. M7A.F.Ca.US.011.01.1.1 | reverse complement strand
GTAGGGTGGGAGGGATATGCGGGATCGTGCCGTAAAGCCGGTCCCGTCGCCGACCGCCGTTCGGGCGTTGCCTTTGTCCGGCCGGCGCGCTTCGTTGCTGTTCAGAACTTGATGCCGAGATCGACCTTGGCGCCCTGGTCGACCGTGCCGCCACCGAACTGGCCGGAATAGGACACACCGAGCGTCGCGTTGGCCGACATGTTGAAGTCGAGCCCAGCCTCGACCACCGCGCTGTCCCTGGCGATCGGCACGCCGGCGATGCTGAATTGATCGCCGCCGGCGAAGGCGAAGCTGGAGGTCGGCGTGACGTCGCCGAACGCGTGGCGCCAGCCGAGCATGCCGCGCGCCGTGGCGTTCATGCCGCCGAGCGCGAAGTCCGAGGAACCGCGCAGGCCCAGCGTGGTGAAGGTCGCATCGGTGGACGTACCGGCGCTGGTCAGTGCCGCATCGCCACCGTCTTCGGTGAAGCCGTCGGTATGGACGCTGACATAGGCCAGATTGGCGAAGGGCTCGAACTTGAATTGTCCGGCATCGGCCTTGTAGGCGAGTTCGCCGAACATTTGCGCGGTACCGGCATCGTAGTCGGCCGACAACCCATCCGTGAAGCCGTTGAAAGCAACCGAGCGTTTGGTCGAAAGGCTGCTCCAGGAGTAGGCAGCACCGGTACGGAAAGCGATGGCGCCCCAGTTGGTGCCACCATAGAGGCCGAGATGATAGCTGTCGCTCTTGCCCGAAGAGTTGCGATCGTCGGCGTCGAAGCTCGAATGGCTGTAGCCGCCGAGAACACCGACGCGCCAGCCGCCGACCAGCGTGTCGGCGCCGGCCAGCAGGCCGCCGGTCGAACGATCGAAGGCGGCGGCGTTGCCGTCGCTGTCGGTATTGCCCCAGGACCCAAAGGCCTGGCCCCAGACGGCGAAACGGTCGGTGTCGGCCGCGACCATTTCGGGGCCACCTTCGCCATAAGCCATGACCGGCAATGCGGCCGCGCCAATATCGCCGAAAGCGGACATGATACGATTGGTGACTGCGTCGCGGACGAAGCGGCTGTCCTCGATCAGCATGCCCTTGGCCGAGGCGTGGATTTCGCCCGAAAGCTGGTCGAAGGCTGCCCGGGCTTCGGCGTCGCTCGGCAATGCAAAGATGGCATCGAAAAGCGTATTGCCGCTGCCAAGACTTTCCGCGCCGCCGCCCGTGGCGATCTGGTTGGGCGTCAGGCCGACCGAGGCGAAGGACTTTGCCTGCACCACGTCGAGATAGACATGCGTTAGGTCGTAATTGGCGACAAGGCCGATGAACGGGCCGGCGCCGCTGAGCGTGTAGGTGCCGGTGACGCCTGTATCGGCCTGCAGCACGGTGTAATGCGTGCCCAGCACATAAGGCGCGGCATCGGTCTTGACCACGTCGAGGACAGCGCCGGCCGCGATCGTCGCGGTGCCCGTCGCCTGGATGAGATCGGACTGACCGGTCGAGGTCAGCTCGACCTGATAGATCGAGCCCGCCGTGTGATCGACATTGCCCGCGACATGGAGCGTGCCGATCGAATTGCCCGGTTCGATGACACTGCCCGGCTGTGCCAGGATGCCGCCGACCGTGCCGTTGCCGCTCAATATGCCGCCGGAGATCGTCACCAGCGAACCGGCCAGCGAACCATTCACGGCCAGCCGTCCGCCGACCACGTAGGTGGCGCCGGTGAAGCCGCTCGAATCGGTCGTCAAGTTCGTCGTGCCGGCGATCTGGTTGATCGTGCCGATACCGCCGATCGCCGAGGCGAAGGCGTAGTTCGTGTCGGTGTGGTTGAAGTTGATTGTGCCGGTGCCCGATCCGAATTGGACGCTCGCGGCGTTGAGCAAGCCCGGCGCCAGCGCAGCCGCTCCAGTCGCGCCGCCGATATTGAGGGTGCCGACGGAGCTGGCGTGGCTGGCTATGGTAACTATGCTCCCGCCTGAAACCGCGCCGCCGTTCGAGATCGTCAGCGTACCCGTGCCGTCGAGGCCGACCGCGAGGCCCGCACTGCTGGTCCAGGTCGAGCCGGCGCCATCGACCGTCGCGGTGCCGGTCGAGCCTGGATTGTAGCCGACATAGCCCATGGCATTGCTGACCGCGCCGCCGTTCAAGACATTCAGGGTGCCGGTTCCGAGGTTGCCGAGGTAGACATCGCCGCTGTTGATCCAGGTGGAATTCGCACCGCCCACCGTCACGACGCCCGTACCTGTGCCGACGCCGCCAACGGTGCCGGCAGCGCTCTTGACGGTTCCGCCGTTCGAGACGGTCAGCGTGCCGGTGCCCGCGGTGCCGACGGACAAGGCCGAGCTGTTGATCCAGATCGAACCCGTTCCGTCGACGGTCACCGTTCCGGTGGAGCCCGCCGAGTTCCCCAGGTGGCCAACGGTGTTTTTCACAATGCCGCCGCCCTGGATAGTGAGCGTGCCGACACCGCCCCCGCTGACGCCGACATAGAGGGCCGAGCTGCTGTTCCATGTCGAGCCTGTGCCGGTGACCACGGCGGTGCCGACGGAGTAGTTGCCGAGATAGCTCAGCACGCTGTCGACGGTGCCGCCGTTCGAAATGGTCAGCGTGCCGGTTCCTGCACGGCCGACGACGAACAAGCTTCCACTGTTGGTCCAGATCGAGCCGGCGCCGTCGACCGTCACGGTGCCGACCGAGACGGCACCATAGCCGATATAGGTCGAGTCGCTGCTGACGGCGCCGCCGTTCGAGATCGACAGCGTGCCCGTGCTGAGGCCGCCCACATACATGTCCGCGCTGGTCCAGGTCGAGTCGGCGCCGGCGACGGACACCATGCCGGTCGAGCCGGCCGAATTGCCGACATAGGCTGTGTCGTTGCTGACGTTGGCGCCGTTGGTGATCGCCAGAGTGCCGGAACCGAAATCGCCGACAGCCAGGTTGGAACTGTTGGTCCAGGTCGAGCCGGCACCGTCGACGAACACCATGCCGGTCGAGCCCGCGATCGCGCCAATGGCCCCGCCGCCATTGCTGACGGCGCCGCCATGGGTGATCGCCAGGTTGCCAGTGCCGAAATCGCCGACGGACAGCGATCCGCTACTGGTCCAGGTCGAGCCGGAGCCATCGACGAACACCATGCCGGTCGAGCCCGCCAAGTGGCCGACACGGGCCGAGGCGTTGCTGACGGAGCCGGCGTTCGAGACCGTCAGCGTTCCCGTACCCTGATCGCCGACGAGCAGATTGGAACTGTTTGTCCAGGTCGAGCCCGTACCGTCTACCGTCACCATGCCATTGGAATCTGCATGCCAACCGATGGTGCCCAGGGCATTGCTGACCGCGCCGCCCTTGGTGACGACAAGCGTGCCGGTGCCAAGTCCGGCGATATAGAGGTCGCCACTGTTGGTCCAGGTCGAGCCGGTACCGTCGACAGTCACGGTGCCGGTGCCCTGGCCGTAGCCGACATGGCCGACAGTGTCGGTTACGGTGCCGCCATTCGAGATCGCCAAGGTGCCGTTGCTGTTGGTACCCAAAGCAAGGGAAAGATCCGAACTGTTGTTCCAGGCCGAGCCTGCTCCCGTAACGGTCACGACGCCGTTCGCGTTCGAAAGATAGCCGACAAAACCTGCGGTGCTGGCGAGCGTACCGCCGTTTTTGATCGTCAGCGAGCCTGTATAGCTGTCGATGGTGCCAAGATACAGATAATGCGCGGCCGCGTTCGGCCCATTGACCACGGTCGGATTCGGGAACGCCGCGTTGAGCACAACGTCGTCACCCGACGTGGGAACAGCGCTGTTGTTCCAGTTTCCGGCGGTGAACCAATCCGTGGAAATAGCCCCGGCCCAGGTCTCGGCAGCCGAGGCAGTGATTGGCTGGCCAAGACAGACCAGTGCGGTCGACGTCAATGCGAGATACTTCAACGTCTTCGCCTTGCGGCACCCCAAACCATTCTGCGGCATTCAGTCCCCTGACGTCACGGTCGTTTCACCCTGAGGCTGACATCGCATCGCGGACAGGGATTGTCTTGGGCTGGGCCGCACTGGAATTGGACTGGAGTGAAGAGCGGTTCATTTTGTGCGCACTGTGGCAGTTCGGTGCGATCGCGCAGGTGCGCCGGCGGAGGAGCCAACCCTATCTGGCTCTCGTCGGCGTATGGCCGAACCGGCGGCGAAAGCAGCGGTTGAAATACGACACATCGCTGAACCCGCTCATCATGGCGATGTCGCTGACCCGCGTGTCATCGTGTCTCTGCGAGAGCACCTTGCGGGCGCGCTGCAAGCGCAGTTCGAGAACGCGCTCGGTGAAGCTGGTGCCCGTCTCCTGAAGAAGGTCGTGGACGTAGCGCACCGAGAGGCCGAGTTCTTGTGCGACGCCTTGGGCGGAGATGCCGGGGTTGACGAAATCGTCGGCGATCTTGGCCAGGACCGCTTGCAGGCGGGCGGCGCGCAGGCCGCGAAGGCCCGCCAGTTCGGCGGCCTGGCCTTTCGCGCCGGTCACCAGCCCGATCAGATCGACAATCGTTTCCGTGGCGTGCGCTATGAGATCGGGCGAGGCGAGGGGGCGGCCGGCTTCAAGAAGCAGGCAATACCGCTTGAGAAGATCGAGCGCTTCGTTTTCAGCGCCGATCTTCAACGCCAGCCTGTCGTCGATCTGTGGGAAGGCTTGGGTGAGGATGGCGCGCGGGACAACTATGTTTGCCCACACATTGCTGTCGGCTCCGCCCATTTTCAGCGCTTCCGACGCCGTGACGAGGACGGCTTCGCCCTGACCGATGCCGTATTCGCGGCCGAGCTGAGCCCCGGACAACACGGTGTCGGCCTTGTTGATCAGCAGCAGGTATCCGTCAATGTCGTCGTCGGCGATGTTGCTCGCCCTCCTCGTCGCGTCCTTGATGGTTCCCGACATCTGGCCAAGAACGAGCGGCCCGACAGCCGTGGCTTCGATCGCCGCTTCGAAAGGCAGGTTTTCCGATATGCCGTACTCGACCGACCATATCTGCGCGACGTGAATGTCTTGCCAGAGGGCAAATCGTTCGCGTTCGCTAAGATGCGATGGCAACTGAGCCGATGAAAAGATCGTCTTTTGTGACAATGGTGCAACCCGATATATATTCGCTCTCTCTAATATATTGAGCGCGATGCTTCCCATTCCCAGAATAACCAGCGACAATAGCCGCCAGGTATCAACTGATCGAATTCAAATCCTTAATCGAGATCAACCGCGCGTGGCGTCACCTGAAAGTATGACGCCACAAATTCCTTCGAGGCGAGATCGGAGCAAAATGGGGGGCGTGTGGAGAGGCTGAGCAGCGAAATTCTCTGTTCGATCATCGGCGATATCTATGATTGCGTCCTGGACCCCGACGGTTGGGCGGGGGTGATGATCCGGATCACTGGGGCTGTCGACGCGGCCTATACGACCATCGCGCTTGCCAGCACCGCCGGCAACCATGGCCGCTTCGCGGCCCAATCGCCCTGGGATCCCGAGCAGATGCGCGTGCTCCAGGAGGATTATGATTTTGACATGATTCCCGGGCTGAAGGCTGCGGTCGTCGGCGACATCGACACCCCTGTCGCAACGCTGTCGCAGATGAGCGAAGCCGAGCTCCAGCAAACAGCATTTTTTGTGAATTGGGCCAAACCGCAGGGGCTGCGAGAAGGCTGCATCACCAAGTTCGTTCATACGCCGGACCGGATCGGGCTGATGGGCTGCACCACGCGGGCCACCAGGGAGGCCATATCAGCCGAAGATCAGCGTTTCCTGGCGTTGCTCTCGCCGCATCTGCGCCGTGCGTCGCTGATCGGAGACCTGCTCGATCAGAGCCGCGTCACCGCCAATCTCTACCGCCAGGCACTCGACCATCTGGCGGTGCCTGTTGTCCTGACCGGTGCCAATGGAGCGATCCTCCACGCCAACGGCGCCGCCGAACGGATGTTTTCCGCGCAAGGCCCCATTCTTTCCAGGAACGGCGTGCTCCAGGTGCAAAATCCGGCGGTGGCCCGCGCCCTGCTGGAAGCGATCGCCAGCGCGGCGAGCGCGGATTTTCTGCTTGGCTCCCGCGGCATTGGCCTGCCCATTTCGGCCCCGGGCCAGCCGCCCGCCGTGGCATATGTGCTGCCGTTGAGCGAAGGAACGGCTCGCGCCGCTTTCCAGCCCGCATGCGCCGCTGTCTTCGTGTCGACCACGACGTCCTCTTCCCCACTCCCTGAGGCCGTTCTCACCACCTTGTTCGACCTTACGCCGGCGGAGGCGCGGGTCCTGCTGCGCATCGGCAGCGGATTGTCCGCCTCGAAGAGCGCATTGTCGCTTGGCATTGGCGAGAACACGCTGAAGACGCATCTCAACCGTATCTTCGCCAAAACCGGCACGAGACGCCAAGCTGATCTCGTCAAACTCGTCTCGGACATGGGCACGCCGCTCGCGGTTCAGGCTCAATAGGCTAGAGCCGCCGCTCGCCGCCGAACACCTCCCGAGCGCCCGTGGAGCGGGGACGGGTCGCGATCAGGCTCGATGCTGACCTGCCGAACACAGGCAGCCGATCGACTGAGGCTGAATGGCCACACCGACCGAGAAAGCGTCGCAGTGCTCTCCAGGACAATTCGGGTGCGGCCCAGCCCAAGACGCGGCCGGCGGACAATGCAACACCGTATTTCTCGACAACAGCTGGATCTCCGCGGGCAACCGCGGCGGGGACCATGACAAATTGGGGCAGCAGACAACAATGAAAACTCTTCTTCTCGCAACGGCCTTGATTCTCGCGCCGCTCGGTATGGCGTGTGCGGCTGATATCAATGAGGCTTCGCCTGTTGCATCCACCTATGACTGGTCAGGCCTCTATGCTGGCGTTCACTTCGGTTACGCAGCCGGAAAATCCAATCTGTTCATCGCCGGCGGCGGACTGGGCGGGGCCACCGATCTCAATGTCTCCACCGATCCGAACGGGTTTATCGGCGGCGTCCATATCGGCGCCAATTACCAGATGGAGAACAGCTTCGTGATCGGCGCCGAGGCCGACATTGTGTACAGCAATATAGATGGGCTGACGGCCCTCGACGCCGGCGGCGGCGGTGTCACCACCTTGCTCAAGAGCGAACTCAAATGGTCGGGGTCGGCGCGGCTGCGGGCCGGCTATGCTTTCGATCGGACCTTGCCCTACATCACTGCCGGCGTCGCCGCGGCCAAGTATGAGCTTATTGCGGTCAGCGCCGGTGGCCCTGCCGCCGAAGTAACGCTCCACAGCGACAGCCATGTCGGCTGGACCGTTGGCGCCGGCATCGAGCACGCCTTCACCGACAAGTGGATCGCTCGGGCTGAATATCGCTACTCGGATTTCGGCAGCCAGGATCTCTCGGTGGCCGCCGGTCTGCCCACGGAAACGCATGTCGATCTGCAGACGCAGGATATCCGGGTCGGGCTCAGCTATAAGTTCTGATTGCTGGTGCTACAAATCTCCCTCGGGAGATGGCCGGCAGGCCAGGGGGCGGCGGGGCTCGGCCTGCTGCCGCAGACGGGGTCGGCGCTCTACACGCGGCGACCCCCTCTGTTGCCTCTGGCGACATCTCCCTCGAGTGGGAGATCAGCCACCGCCCTCAGATTAGCTTCTCCAGTGTGATCGGCAAATCCCTTACTCTCTTTCCCGTCGCATGGAACACCGCGTTGGCAATCGCCGGCGCCACGCCGACTATGGCCAGTTCGCCGACGCCTTTGCCGCCGAGCACGGAGGAATGCGGGTCGGGGATACCGACCGAGATCACCTCGATGTCGGGGATGTCGGCGTTGGTCGGCACGAGGTAATCGGCGAGGTTGTTGTTGACGATGCGGCCATGGCGGCGATCGACGATGCCTTCTTCGAGCAGTGCCTGGCCGATGCCCATGATGATGCCACCCTTCCACTGGCTTTCGGCCAGCTTGGGATTGTAGAGCCGGCCCGAATCCAGTGCCGACACCACGCGCGAAACACGCACCGTGCCGAAGTCCTCATCGACGCGCACCTCGATGAAGTGCGCGCACCATGAGTGGCGGGAGTAGTCGCCCTCGGTGTGCGGCAGCGCCATGGCGATGGTGGTGTAGTTCTTGTAGCGATCCTCTGGCGTCGAGTTGGCCGGCATGGTGTCGCCGGTGGCTTCGATATGGTCGCGGCCGACGCTTGTGAGCAGCTCGGCGATCGAGACATTGGGGCCGTCGCCTCGCGGCGAGGCGATGCGGCCATTGGCGACGACCAAAGTGTTCGCCTGCAGCGCATGGAAGGGCGAGCGCGGGTCGCTGATCGCCAGCCCGACCAGTTGGTCCAGCGCCGAGGTCGCCGCCTTATGGACCGCGCCGGTCATCACACCGGCCAGCCGCGAACCGCCGGTGACGCCGGCCCGGGGGAAACGGGAGTCGCCGAGCTTCACCACCACGTCGTCGGCTCGCACGCCGACCGTTTCGGCGGCGGTCTGCGCCAGGATGGTGTAGGTCCCTTGACCCATGTCGATCGACGAGCTTTCGACCTCGACCGAGCCGTCGGCCAGGATGCGCACGATCGCCTCGCCATAGGCGCGCCGAACCGGATAGGTGCCGGCCGCGACTCCCCAGCCGATCAGCTGGTTGCCGTCGCGCATCGAGCGCGGTTCGGGCGAGCGCCTGGCCCAGCCGAAGCGCTCCGCGCCTGCGGCAAAAGCCTCGCGCAACTGTCTGGTCGACCAGGCTTTCTTGGCATGCGGATCCTGCTCGGCATAGTTCCGGAGCCGGATTTCCAGCGGGTCAATGCCGACCACGTAAGCGAGCTCGTCGATGGCGCTTTCGATGCCGAAGGCCGAGGGGTTTTCGCCCGGCGCACGCATGGCGCCCGGCACCACCGAATTCACCCGCACGACGTTCTGCTTGGAGGAGAAATTCGGCGTCGCGTACATGATCGAGGTGACCGATCCGAGCGGCTCGACCCACATGCCGTCCATCGACGTCTCGTTGATGCCACGATGCACGATCGACTGGATTTTTCCTTGCGCGTCGGCGCCGATCGTCACCGTCTGCCGCGTTGCGGCACGGCCGCCATAGCCGGTGAAAGTCTGCGGCCGCGTCATCACCAGGCGCACCGGCCGGCCGAGCATTCTGGCGGCACATGCGGCCACCGCGCCATGGCTGAGCGCCAGCGCCTTGGAGCCGAAGCCGCCGCCAATATAGGGCGAGACCAGCCGCACATTCTCGAACGGCACGCCGAACCATTCGGCATAGGTGCGCGCCATACCGTCCAGCCATTGGCTTGGCTCCCACACGGTGAGCTTGTCGCCTTCCCAGCGCGCGATCAGGCCATGCGGCTCCATCGGCGCCTGGTATTCGCGCGGCGTGTTGTAGGCGGCGCAGACGCGGACCGGTGCCGAGGCGAACGCACCTTGCGCATCGCCCCATTCCTTGGTCATGGCGTCGATCGGGATGCCGTCGCCGGCCTTGGCATCGCTGAGGTCGACGATGGCAGGCGTCTCGTCATGGCTGACCTTGACCAGTGCTGCCGCCGCCACCGCCTGTTCGAAGGTCTCGGCGACGACAGCGGCGACATGCTGGCCCGAAAAAGTGATGTCGCGCGCAAGCGAGCAATAGGGCTTGTCGGGCGGCGGTGTGCCGAACCAGTCCGCCGCGGTCCTCAGGCTGATGATGGTGTCCGGCGTCAGCACCTGCAGCACGCCGGGCGCCGCCTCGGCGGCCTTGGTGTCGATCGCGCGCACCTTGCCGGATGCAATCGTGCTCTCGACCAGTACGGCGTAGGCGAGGCCTTCGAGCTGCTGCTCGACGGCGTATTTCGCCGCACCGGTGATCTTGGCCGGGCCGTCGACGCGCGACAGCCGGCCGCCGACGGCTTCCGCCAGCGCGCCGTCGGACGCATCGCCGTGTCTTCCGACGGGAACGGTCCTTGCGATGTGAACGGTCATGCCGTCTCTCCCAATTTGAGGATGGCGCGCGCGACGACGCGCGGCGCGAGCTCGATCTTGTAGTGGTTGGCGCCATGGTCGACGGCGCCTTCGACAGCGAGCAGGCTGGCGGACCGCACGGTTTCCGGCTCCAGCGCCTTGCCCTTCAGCGCGTCTTCCACGGTCCGCGCCCGCCATGGTTTCGTCGCGACACCGCCGAGTGCGACGCGCAGATCGCGGATGGTGCGCCCGTCAGCCTCGAATTCGATACCGACAGCCGCGCTCGCGGCGGCAAACTCATAGGATTGCCGGTCGCGGATTTTCAGGTAGGTCGACCGCCGGGCAGCGGCCGAGCCGGGGATTTCAATGGCGGTGATCATCTCGCCCGGTTCAATCGCATGTTCCCTATCCGGCGTGGTGCCGGGCAGCAGGAAAAAGTCGTCGACCGGGATCTGGCGCTCGCCCAGATGCACGATCGCATCGAAGGCGACCAGCGCCACGGCCAGGTCACCCGGATACATGGCGATGCAGGCCTCGCTGGTGCCGAGCACGGCATGGCCACGGGTAACGCCGCCGATCGCCGAACAGCCAGAGCCGGGCTCACGCTTGTTGCAGCCAGGGAAATTCGCGGGATCGCGGAAATAGGGGCAGCGCGTGCGCTGCATCAGATTGCCGCCGATGGTCGCCATGTTGCGGATCTGCGCGGAAGCCGCCTGCCACAGGGCTTCCGACACCGCAGGAAAGCGGCTCTTGATGTCGGCATGGTCGGCGACATGGCTCATCCTGGCCAGCGCGCCGATGGTGGCGCCGCGTTCGTTCACCTCGACGCTGTCCAACCCCTTGAGATGAGCGATGTCGACCAGGGTCTCGGGCTCGGCGACGCCGCATTTGGCGAGATCGATCAGCGTGGTGCCGCCGGCCAAGAGCATGGCGCCGGGCAGGGCGGCCGCCTGGCGTGCCGCATCGACCGAGCTGGCGCGAAAATAGGAAAAGTCCCTCATGATGCGACCTCCAAGGCGGCCTGGCGAATGGCGGCGACGATGTGCGGATAGGCGCCGCAGCGGCAGAGATTGCCGGCCATGTATTCGCGGATCTCGTCGTCGGAGCCGGCATGGCCTTCCCGGATGCAAGCGACCGCCGACATGATCTGGCCCGGCGTGCAATAGCCGCACTGGAAGGCGTCCTGTTCAAGGAAGGCAGCCTGCACGGGATGCATTTCGCCCTCCCGTGCAAGCCCCTCTATGGTGGTGACGGTGCGGCCCTCGACTTGTGCGGCCAGCGTCAGGCAGGCCAGCACGCGCTCGCCATCGATATGCACGGTGCAGGCGCCGCACTGGCCGTGGTCGCAGCCCTTCTTGGTTCCGGTCAGGCCGAGCCGGTCGCGCAAGGCATCGAGCAGCGTGACGCGCGGCTCGAGTTGCAGATCGTGATGACGGCCGTTGATATCGAGATGAACTGGGATCGTTGTTTTGGTCATGGGCGTCTGGCTCCAGTGCTTGACGCGAAGTCGGTTGACTCATGTTGGGCCGGCGGGACCTCGCGCCGGCTGTGCGGCCCTTCGCTGCCGCTCCCTGTCCTTCGGGCGTTCAGCCCCTTAAAAAGGTCCACTGGACCTTTTGATCCGCCCGAAGGCGGACCGGGCTTTCACCGTTCGTCGTTCGGGAAGCCGAGCAATTGGCTTCCCGTCCGCTAGGCGGACCACTCCTCACCCCAGCAGGTCCTCGATGCGGATCGGAAAGCGCCGGGGCCGCACGCCGGTTGCATGCCAGACTGCATTGGCGACGGCGCCGGCCGTGCCGGTGATGCCGATTTCGCCGACACCCTTGATGCCGAGCGCGTTGACGTGAGGGTCGTCCTCGTGGACGAGCAGCGCCTCGACCGACGGCACGTCGGCATTCACCGGGACATGGTATTCGGCGAGGTTGGCATTCTGGATCCGGCCCGAGCGCCGGTCGGTGATGGCTTCCTCATGCAGCGCGAACGAGACGCCCCAGACCATGCCGCCATAATACTGGCTGCGCACCAGCCTGGGATTGATAACCCGTCCGGCGGCGAACGCGCCGACCAGCCTTGTGACGCGGATCTGGCCGAAATCCGGATCGACCTTCACCTCGGCGAACACGGCGCCGTGCGCGTGCTTGGCATAGGTTTCCTGGGATGCCGGGTCGGGAGCGCCTTTGCCATGGCCCTCGATCTCGCTGAGGCCGGCGCGCGTGAGGATCTCGGCATAGCTTTCACCGCGGCTTTCATCGTCGCGCCGATAGAGGTGGCCACCGCGCGCCAGCACGCCTTCATTGCCGGCGCCGTAGAGCGGTGAGTGCTCGTCACCGGTGGCGAGATCGGCGAGCCTGGCGATGACGGCGGCGCCCGCATTGTGGATCGCCATGCCGGCCGTCGCCGTGTGGCCGGAGCCGCCGGCAATGCCTGCATTGGGCAGATCGGAACTGCCGGCCCTGAAATCGACTTGGTCGATATCCAGTCCCAGCCCGTCCGCGGCGATCTGGGCAAAGGCCGTCCAGGCGCCTTGCCCCATGTCCTGCGCGCCGGTCTCCATCAGGCCGCTGCCATCGCTTCTCAGCACTGCGCGGGCCTCGGCCTGGAACATCAGGGCCGGAAACGTCGCCGTGCCCATGCCCCAGCCGGTCAGGAAACCGTCGGCGTCTCGCATCAGCCGCGGCTGGAGCGGGCGGCTCGCCCAGCCGAACGTCTCGGCCGCCTGCCTGTAGCATTCGCGCAGCGCCTTGGAGGAAAACGGCTTGCCGGTCATCGGCTCGACCTCGGCATAGTTCCGCAGCCGGAACTCCAGCGGGTCCATGCCGCAGGCGTGAGCCGCCTCGTCGATAGCGCTCTCCAGCGCGATCGAGCCGGTGGCTTCGCCGGGCGCCCGCATGAACAGCGGCGTACCCGTGTCCAACCGCACCGCATCGTGCGAGGTGGCGATGGCCGGGCTGGCGTAGAGCGTGTGCGAGGCATCCGCCGCCGGTTCGAAGAAATCGTCGAACGTGCTCGACGCAGTCTTGGCGTGATGGTCGAGTGCCGTCAGCCGCCCTTCGCCATCCATGCCCATGCGCAGCGTCTGGCGCGTCGGCGCACGGTGGCCGACCGGGCCGTACATCTGCTCACGCCGCAGCACCAGCTTGACCGGACGGCCGACGAGGCGCGCCGCCAGAATGCCGAGCACCTGCGGCCCGGAGATCATGCCTTTCGAGCCAAAGCCGCCACCCAGGAACGGGCTCCGGATGTGGACGTTTTCCGGCGCGATGCCGAACAGGCCGGCGATGCGGCCCTGCGCCATGGCAAGGCCCTGACTCGGCGTGTCGATCGACAGTGTGTCGCCATCCCAGGCGACGACGATCGCATGAGGCTCCATGGCGTTGTGGTACTGGGCCGGCGTCTCGTAGGTGGCCTCTATCCGTGTCTTTGCGGATTTGAGGCCGGCCTCGACATCGCCCTTGTGCTGCACCGCCGGACCGCCGACACCGACACCGCGCGGCACGAAGCTTTCAGCGCCGTCGAGGCCAACGCGCGCCGGCAGCACTTCATAGCGCGGCGACAGCAGCGCCGCCCCCTCGGTCGCCGCCTCCAGCGTCTCGGCGATCACCACGGCGATGCTCTGGTTGGGGTAGCGGACCTGATCGTTTTGCAGCAGGTCGAGCCGGAACATGAAGGGATGGTCCTTGGCATCCGGATCGGCGGCGAGCGCCGGCCGGTTCTTGGGCGTCATCACCTCGACCACGCCCTGGTGCGCCTTGGCCGCCTCGATATCCAGCGCGGCAACGCGGCCGCGCGCGATGCTAGAGACAGCGAGCACGGCGTAAAGCATGCCGGGCGGATGGTTGTCGGCGGCATAGCGCGCGGCTCCGGTGACTTTCAGAAAGCCGTCGCGACGGGTCAGCGGCTGGCCGATGCTAGAGCCCTGCCGGGCATGGGCGGGTTGCTGGTTGAGGCTGAGTTCAAGCGTCATGGCGCGCTCCGGGAATGTTTGAGAACGGGGAGGCAGGAAGGGCTGGCGGCCGCTCGGGCGTTCCCGCCTGGGCAGACATCAGCGCCCTGACCACGATGCGTCGGGCAAGCTCGATCTTGAACGCATTGTCGCCGGATGGGCTGGCATCGGCCAGGGCGGCCTCCGCGGCGCTGGCGAAGTTCACCTCGTTGGCGTCCGCGCCAAGCAGGACGGTTTCCGCCGTTCGTGCCCGCCACGGCTTGGCCGCGACGCCACCCAGCGCCAGCCTTGCAGCGCGGATCTTGCCGCCATCGACGACGAGCGCTGCCGCGGCCGATACGACGGCAAAAGCATAAGAGGTGCGTTCGCGGACTTTCAGGTAACGGGCATTGGCGGAGAAGGAGGCCGCCTCCGCCGGCAGGCGCACCGCCACGATCAGGTCGCCGGGCTCCAGCGCATTCTCCCGCTGCGGCGTTTCGCCGGGAAGCCGATGGAATTCCTCCAGCGTCACATGGCGCCGGCCCTTCTTGCCTTCGATCTCGACCACCGCGTCGAGCGCCACCAGCGGCACGCAGAAGTCCGACGGGTGGGTGGCGATGCAGGCGTCGCTCCAGCCGAGCACGGCGTGCAGGCGGTTCTCGCCTTCCAGCGCGTCGCAGCCGGCGCCAGGCTGGCGCCTGTTGCAGGCGCTGGCGGTGTCGTAGAAATAGCTGCAGCGCGTGCGCTGCAACAGATTGCCGCCGACGGTGGCGGCGTTGCGAAGCTGCGCCGAGGCGCCCGACAGCAGCGCCTCGGCCACCGCCGGATAGGATTTCGCGAACGCCGTGTCATGGGCGAGATCGGCATTGCGCACCAGCGCGCCGATGCGCAGGCCGCCATCGTCCAGGCGTTCGATGCGGTTGAGCTCCGGCAACCGGGAAATGTCGACGATACGCTCGGGACTGGTGATGCCGCCTTTCATCAGGTCGAGCAGATTGGTGCCGCCGGCGAGATAGGCCGAGCCCGGCTCGGCTGCCGCGGCGATGGCGTCGGGGATGGTGGCGGGCCTGATGTAGTCGAAGTCTCTCATGCCGCGGTCCTCCGGTCGGCTTTGACAAGCTGTTGCTGGGCTTCCAGGACGGCCTCGACGATGCCGCCATAGGCCGCGCAGCGGCATATGTTGCCGCTCAGCCCCTCGCGGATGCGTTCGGGATCGTCGCCGGCCTGTCCCTCGGCGATCAGGCCGAGCGTGCTCATGATCTGGCCGGGCGTGCAGAACCCGCACTGGAAGCCGTCATGGGCGATGAAGGCGGCTTGCACCGGATGCAGTTCCTCGCCGTGGGCGACGCCTTCGATGGTCAAGATTTGGGCGCCGTCATGGCTGACCGCCAGCGCCAGGCATGAGTTGATGCGCTTGCCGTCGACCAGCACCGTGCAGGCGCCGCACTGGCCGCGATCGCAGCCCTTCTTGGTGCCTGTGAGATCGAGCCGCTCGCGCAGCAGGTCGAGCAGGGTTACGCGTGGATCGACCTCCAGTTCGTGTTTGTGTCCGTTGATGGTGAGGGTGATGGGAAGGCTGGTCATGGGCGTCTGGCTCCAGTTGCTTGACGCGGATGGGATTGAACTGGTGCCTTGCCGCAGAGGGGCAAGGTAACCGTTCGGTCAGGTCTTGACGGCGAAAGCGGAGATGGCAGCGGGTCTCCCGCGAGGCAGGCGGGCAGGGGAGATGTCGGCTTGCGTGTTCGAAAGACGTGACATACCGGTTCCCCTGATTATATGATAAAGGCGCTCCACTAAAACGGAGGCGCCTCCGTTTATTACGTGGTGGCTGACCCGGCCGGGTTCAAGCCCCATGACACGATGTGGAGAAAAAAATTGGCCAGCGAGCCGTCCGCCATTGCTGAACAGAAGGCCGAGGCCGTAGACGCAAAGCCGCTGCGCGCCGATGCGCGGCGCAACCGCGACCGGTTGGTCGAGGTGGCGGTGTCAGTCTTTGCCGAGCGCGGAATCGATGGCTCGCTGGAGGAGATCGCGCGCCGCGCCGGCGTCGGCATCGGCACGCTCTACCGGCATTTCCCGACGCGCGAGCATCTGGTCGAGGTGGTCTATCGCCGCGAGGTGGAGGCGCTGTGCGCGGCCGCCGGCGAGCTTGCCCAAAAACATCCGTCCGATGTCGCGCTGGAACAGTGGATGCAGCGCTTCGTCGACTACATCGCCACCAAGCGCGGCCTGGCGACCAGCCTGCGCATTGTGCTCACCACCAATTCGACGCTGTTTTCCGACACGTTCGGCCGGGTGTCGCAAGCCTTGCGACAGCTGGTCGAGGCGGCGGTGGCCGACGGCACCATCCGCGGCGACGTCGACGCTTCCGACGTGCTGCACGCGCTGAGCGGCATCTATTCAGCGCCCGACACCCCGGAATGGCGCGACCGCTCGCGCCGGCTGGTCAAGCTGTTGATGGACGGGTTGCGGTTCGGGGCTGCGAAGGCGCAATGAGGCGACGAGATTCCGGCGGTGCAAAACCACACCTGTCGATAAGTTGAGGGGACCCGATGTATGTAGGCCGTTCCTACAAAATAGTGGATTTCGCGCTCTGGTCTCGGCGCAGCGTCATCTACATGGTGGTGGTGAGCGGACTGGCCGTGGCGGCCTACCGTTTTCCGGGCATCGCCGGGTTCTCGGTGCCATGGTCGGTGGTGCTGGTGCTTGGCACCACCGTATCACTCGTTGCCGGGTTCAAGAATTCGCAGGTGTTCACCCGCAGCAGCGACGCGCTGCAGGCTTTTACGCAAATTACGGCCAGCAGCCGGTTGTGGTCCAATTTCTGCAGGGATTTCCTCGACGCGCCGACGGCCAGACAGCTCATCTATCGCCACATCGCCTGGATGACGGCGTTGCGTTTTTCTCTGCGCCGGCCGATGCCATGGGAATCCATGGCGCGGGCCGCCAATATCGAATACCGGCGGCGCTACCGTATCCACGAGGATGCGAGCTCGGTCGCCAACGAGCTGCGTCCACTGCTCGCCGAACAGGCCGAGGACGTCCTGAAATCGCCCCAGCCGGCGATAGCCCTGCTCGAACTGCAATCTGCCCAGGTCAATGGGCTGTTCAAGGACACAAAGCTTCCTCCCCAGATCTATGGCGAACTGACCAAGCTGATCCGCGACTTCCATGACCAGCAGGCGCGCTGCGATCGCATCAAGAACAATCCCTATCCCAGGCAATACGCCATCGTCAGTTCGATGTTCGTGATGATCTTCTGCACGCTGCTGCCATTCGGGGTCGTTCCCGTCTTTGCCGATATGGGCAAACTGGGTGGCGCGCTCGGGTCGATCGCAATCTGGCTGACGATCCCGTTCAGCACGCTGCTGGGCTGGGCATACATGTCCCTCGACCAGGTCGGCGAAAGCAGCGCCAACCCATTCGAGGGCAACGCCAACGACGTTCCGATCTCGCAGATATGCCGCGACATCGAGATCGAGTTGCGCAGCGGGCTCGGTGAGGCCGACCTTCCCAAGCCCCTGCTGCCGGTCAACGACATCGCGACCTAGGCAGAATCACGACGAAGGCACGGACCCGACGGTCCCCTTCATCGTGCTGCTGGTGGAGAGTGCTCAAACTTCAAGGCAGACCTTGCCAAAATGCTTTTGGGATTCGTAGTGCGCGAAGGCGGTGGCGATGTCCTGCAGCGGAAAATGGCGGTCTATGACGGGCTTCAGCCTGATAGCCTCTATCGCCCGGATCATATCCTCCTGGTCGGCCCGGCTGCCGATGGAAATGCCGCTGATGCGGATCTGGTTGGAAAACAGGGCGGGGATAGACACTTCCGCCGCAAAGCCGGTCAGGACGCCGACCAGCGCGATATGCCCGCCCGTGCTGCAGGCCGCAATGGACTGCGCCAGCGTGGCGGGTCCGCCGACCTCGATCACGTGATCGACGCCGCGTCCGTCGGTCAAATCCCTGGCCTTGCGGCCCCAGTCGGGGACGGACTTGTAGTTGATGACGGCGTCGGCTCCGAGACGCTTGAGCCGCTCCAGCTTCTGCTCGTCGGATGAGGTGGCGATGACCCGGGCGCCGGCGGCTTTGGCGAATTGCAGCGCGAACAGCGATACACTGCCCGAACCGAGGACCAGCACCGCGTCGCCCGGCCTCACCTTGCCGCACACAACCAGGCCGCGCCAGGCAGTTACGCCGGTGCAGGTGAGCGACGCCGCCTCGACATGCGTATAGCCCACCGGTGCCCTGGTGAAAGCGTGCGCCGGCATGCAGACATACTCGCTGGCGAAGCCGTCGAAACTGTCTCCCGGAATGTCGCGCCTTGTGCTGGGCGTCATGTCACCGCCCAGCCACCAGGGATAGAAGACGCTGACGACGCTGTCTCCGGGCTTGAGTGCATCGACACCGTCGCCGAGGGCAATCACCTCGCCGGCGCCGTCGGAGAGCGGAACACGGCCGTCGGCGAGAGGCATCTTGCCTTGCACGGCAAAGTCGTCGCGCATGTTCAACGCGCAGGCCCGGATCCTGACCAGCACCTCGCCCGGCCCTGGCTGGGGCGGATCTTCCTCGACCAGGTCGAGATTGCCCAAGCCGCCCGGCGCTCTCAGCCTGACCAGTCTCATTGTCTTCTCCGATTTGTGGGGTGTTTGGAATTGGAACGGCGCGCTGCGCCTAGCGGACCTGCCTGCCGGAAATGACCCGCAGCCAGGGCGCCAGATGGAAGGCGCTCATCAGGAGATACATCGCGGCCATGCCCGTGAGGGGCGAAGCGTCGGTGCCCATGCACTGCATGGCTGCATCGCCGCTGAAGATGCAGGTGAGCAACGCCATCACGGCGAAGGTCGGTGCCGCGGCAAGGCAAAGCCAGTCGGCCAGCCCGAGGGTGGTCGCTTCCGGGATCGTGCTGCCGGCACCTGTGTGAATATCGCTCATGGTCTTGATCCCTGATGATTATGCCAGCCAGGACTGGTTCCTCTCCTCACGGAGCGGGAGAGGAACCCAGGCTGGACAACCGTTACTGCTCGCCCTTGTCGCGGAATGCAGCCTCGCCGGCAGCAGACACTTCTTCCCATTTCTTGTCGGCCCCGGCGTCGTAATTGTCGTGCCAGTTCCACCAGGAGTAGAGCGGGGTCTGCGGATAGCCCTCGGGCGAATCCTCCCAAATTTCCTGGCGGCCGAGCGGCGTCGCGTCGAGATAGCTCCAGACGGTGCCCATCGCCTCGTCGCCGCGGCTGTTGATCAAGTAGGTGCGGAAGATGCGGTCGCCGTCATGGATGAAGACGTTGTGGCCGTGCCATTCGTCGACGCCGAAGTCCTTGTCGAAACTGTCGGTGATTGTGTACCACGGCATCTCCCAGCCCATCCGCTGCTTCAGCCGCGCAATGTCGGCCTGCGGGGCACGTGAAGCGTAGGCAAGCGTGGTGTCGCGGGCATTGAGATGGGCGAGGTGGCCGACCTGGTCGGCGCCTAGCGAACACCCGCGGCACGCGTGATCTGGCCAGCCATGCACGCCGGGCTCGAAGAAGGCGCGATAGACGATCAGCTGGCGGCGGCCTTCGAACAGATCGAGCAGGCTCGCTTTGCCGTTCGGCCCCTCGAACACATAGGCCTTGTCCACTTCCATCCAGGGCATGCGCCGGCGCTCGGCGGCCAATGCGTCCTTGGCGCGCAGCGTTGCCTTTTCCTTCACCAGCATCTGTTCGCGGGCGGCTTCCCAGTCCTGCCGCGAAACGATCGGCGGGGTCTTCATTGCGATGTGCTTGGTCATTGGTCGTCTCCTTTGCCAGTCTGTTGTCGCGCTGTTGCGACGTGTGGTTGCTTGCCGTGAGCTAGAATAGGGCGGTCAATCGCGGGGGTGGGAGTTACAAGTGTGACGGGATTTGAAAGAGCCGGCCCGCCGCAGCAGGGGTGGGGCATCCGCTCGGTGCCCCCGACAGTGTCGTTCATCGCGTGGTTCTCCTTTGTTGTGCCGCTGCCGATACGGCTTGCTGGTTGGCGGCCATGACTTAAGTTAGGGCGCTGAGCACTGGGGGTGGGAGTTACAAGTGTGACGGGATTTGAATGGACTCGCTGATCACCGCGGCTGGACTGGCGTTGGCGGCAGGTGATCCGCTTGGCGCGCTGGACCGCGTTGCCTTGCGTGAGGATGCGCCGGCGCTGGCGCTGCGCGGCATTGCGATGGCGCAGCTCGGCGATCTTGATCGCGCCAAGGCGCTGCTGCGGCGTGCCGCGCGTGGCTTCGGCCCGAAAGAAGCGGTGGCGCGCGCCAGATGCGTCGTCGCCGAGGCCGAGATCGCGCTGGTTTCGCGTGACCTCGGCTGGCCGGCCAAGGCTTTGGATGCGGCGCGGGCGACGCTGGAAAAGCATGGCGACCGGCTGAACGCCGCGCATGCCGGCCACCTCAAGGTGAGGCGTCTGCTGCTCATCGGCCGTCTCGATGAGGCTGAAGATGTGCTGGCCGGGCTCGATCCGATGCCGCTTCCGCCGGCCTCGAGGGCCGCGCACGAGCTCGCCGTTGCCGGCATCGCGATGCGGCGCCTCAAGACGAAGCCGGCGCGCAGGGCGTTGGAGTGGGCACGCCACGCCGCCCGCCGGGCCGGCATTCCGGGCCTGATGGCAGAGGTCGACAGCGCTTTCCTGGCGCTGGACACGCCGGCGGCGCGGCTGATCGTAGGTGGTGGGCAGCGCCCCTTGCTGCTCGAGGAGGTCGAGGCGCTGCAGGCGTCGCCGGCGCTGCTGGTCGATAGCTTTCGCTACGTCGTGCGCCAACAGGAGAAAGCGGTCTCGCTGGCAACGCGCCCGGTGCTGTTTGCGCTGGCCCGTACGCTCGCCGAAGCGTGGCCAGGCGATGTGTCGAGGGCGAGGCTGATCGCTGAAGCCTTCGGCGGCAGGCACGCCGATGAATCGCATAGAGCGCGGCTGCGGGTCGAGATCGGCCGGCTGCGCACTGAGCTGCGAGGGCTGGCCGAAATCGGCGCGACCAGCCAAGGCTTCGCGCTGGCGCCGCGCCACGCACGCGAGGTGGTGGTGCTGGCGCGGCCGATCGAGGAGCGGCACGCGGCGGTGCTGGCCTTCCTTGCCGATGGTGAATCCTGGGCGACCTCTGCGCTGGCGCTGGCGCTTGGCACCGGCCAGCGCAGCGTGCAGCGGGCGCTGGAGCAGCTTGGCGAGGCCGGCAAGGTGCAGTTTTTCGGTCACGGCCGGGCGCGCCGCTGGATGACGCCGCCGGTGGCGGGATTCACGACCACCTTGTTACTCCCGGCGCCGCTGCCGAGTGGTTAGTAATGGACATCAGACCATCTCAGTGAGGACAAGGACATGAAACAGTCAGCAGCCGAAATCCTGCGCGAATACGGACCCTTTCCAGATGTGGAGAGGGTGCATGGGGTGAGTTTTGACGGCAACAATGTCTGGTTCGCCTCGGGCGAGAAGCTGAACGCCTTCGATCCGGAAAACGGCCAGGCGCTGCGCTCGATCGATGTCGCGGCGCATGCCGGCACCGCCTGGGACGGCCAGCATTTCTTCCAGCTTGCCAATGACCGCATCCAGAAGATCGACCCAGATACCGGCCAGGTGCTGGCCACCATCCCGGCGCCCGGCGGCGGCGCCGACTCCGGGCTGACCTGGGCCGAAGGGACGCTGTGGGTGGGGCAATACCGCGAGCGCAAGATCCATCAGATCGACCCGGAGACGGGAGCAATCCTGCGCACCATCGAATCCAACCGCTTCGTCACCGGGGTGACATGGGTCGAGGGCGAGCTATGGCACGCCACCTGGGAAGGCGAGCAGAGCGACCTGCGCCGGGTCGACCCGCGATCAGGCAAGGTTCTCGAGAAGCTCGACATGCCGGCGGGCATGGGCGTGTCGGGGCTGGAATCCGATGGCGGCGACCGCCTCTATTGCGGCAGCACTTCGGCCGGTGTGGTGCGGGCGGTGCGACGGCCGCGATGAGATTGCGGCTGACGCCGAGATCACGGCTGCAGGCGCGCTTCACACGGCAATTTGTCCGCTGTCGGGTGGTCGTCGCACCCTGTCGGACCTAGATAGGCTGTGCACCGGGCAGAACGCCCGGACCCGCTTTGCAAAGGATCCCCCATGCCCGAACAGATCGCATTGAACGACGGCTCCGCCATTCCCCAACTCGGCCTTGGCGTGTGGCAGGTCGACCAGGATATTACCGCCGAGGTGGTGGGTTGGGGCATCGAGGCCGGCTATCGCCTGATCGACACCGCCGAAGGCTACCAGAACGAGGAAGGGGTCGGAAAGGCGATCCGCAGCGCCGGCGTGTCGCGGGCTGAGCTGTTCATCACCTCGAAACTGCGCAACGGCGCACACCAGCGCGATGCGGCGCTACGCGCCTTCGATGACACCATGGCCAAGCTCGGCATTGAGCAGATCGACCTGTTCCTGATCCACTGGCCTGTGCCCAGCCAAGACAAATATGTCGAGGCCTGGAAGACGCTGGTCGAACTCCGGCAGGCCGGCCGCATCAAGTCGATCGGCGTTTCGAATTTCAACCCGGACCATCTGGAGCGGATCATCGCGGAAACCGGCGTGACGCCCGTCGTCAACCAGATCGAGCTGCATCCCCAGTTCCAGCAACGCGGTGTCAGGGACTTTCACACCAAGCACGACATCCGTATCGAAAGCTGGAGCCCGTTGGGCAGCGGCCGGCTGCTCGGCGATCCGACCATTGCAGACATCGCCAAAAAACATGGCAAGTCCGTCGCCCAGACGATCATCCGCTGGCATCTCCAGGAGGGGCTGATCGTCATTCCAAAGTCGATCCGCAGGGATCGCATCGCCGCCAATTTCGATGTCTTCGATTTCGAACTGGATGCGCAGGACCTGCAGACGATCCGCGGCATGGATTCGCCCGAAGGCCGCAACGGGCCCAACCCCGCCACGGCCGCGTTCCTGTTCTGAGAGGAGCAGGTTAGAGACGCCGACCGTGGAGTTGCCAATCTCCGGCCTCTCCGCGCTCTTAAATCCCGGACCCATCCAGCTGCTGGGCGTCTTCGCCTTCCCACGGCGCCGGCATCGACGCGCGGCTGAGGTTGGCCGTCGGCAGCGGCATCCAGCACTTCAGTTCCGGGTCAGCGTATTCGATAACGCGCCCCGGCGAGGAGTCCGACGCGCGCCAGCCTTCCGAGGCGAACTGGTCGGCACGCGACCAATAGGCAAGGTCGACTTCCGCCGGCCCCTGTTCGGACGGACGCACAGTGACCAGGATGCGGCTGCCATCCTTCGGCGCCGTCGACATGTGGCGCCACCGTTCGGGCTCGTCCATCGCTTTTCTCCTCGTACTCCTAGCGTTGGGTGGAGTGTCGCCTCGTGGTCCGAAGGGGTCAACCCAAAGTTTGCGCCAGGCATCGGCTGATGACCCTCCAGGCGGTGCCTGCACAGTTGTGCGCAACACGCCGCAGGCGGTCATGCACGCTCGACGGGCTGTGATCGGGTTGATAAGCCCGTCTGCGAAAGGAGCGCCTGAGTCGAGATGACCGTTGCGATCGAGATGGGACAGACGACCGCAGGCGCCCCGGCGAAGCTGGATCTTGAGGAACTGCTCGCGACGCGCCTTTTGGTGCAGGGCAATTCAGGCTCCGGCAAGTCGCATCTGCTGCGGCGCCTGCTGGAGCAGAGCGCGCCCTGGGTACAGCAGACCATCATCGATCCCGAGGGCGACTTCGTCTCGCTGGGCGATCGTTACGGCCATCTGGTGATCGATGCCGAGCAGCATACCGAGCGCGGCCTGCAGGCGGCTGGTGAGCGGGCGCGCATGCATCGCGTCTCCACCGTGCTCAATCTCGAAGGGCTCGACGCCGAGAACCAGATGCGGCGTGCCGCCGCCTTCCTCGGCGGGCTGTTCGAGGTCGCCCGTGACCACTGGTACCCGATGCTTGTGGTGGTGGATGAGGCGCAGCTGTTCGCGCCGGCGGTGGCCGGAGAGGTGTCGGACGAAGCGCGAAAGCTCTCGCTCGGCGCCATGACCAATTTGATGTGTCGTGGCCGCAAGCGCGGGCTGGCCGGCATCATTGCCACCCAGCGGCTGGCCAAGCTCGCCAAGAACGTCGCAGCCGAGGCGTCCAATTTTCTCATGGGCCGCACCTTCCTCGATATCGACATGGCGCGTGCCGCCGATCTTTTGGGCATGGAGAGACGCCAGGCGGAAGCGTTCCGCGATCTGGAACGCGGGCAGTTCATGGCGCTCGGTCCGGCGCTGTCGCGCCGTCCGCTGGGGTTGCGCATCGGCCCGACCGACACCAGCCCGCGCAACGGCACGCCGCGGCTCATGGCAATGCCGGAATCCGCGCTGGAAGACGCACGCGCGATCATCCTGGCGGCGCCGCCGCCCGAGACGGTGCGCACGCCACGCCGCCCGGCGTCGCCGGACCTGCTCGACCAGCTGATGGCGGCCAAATCGGCGGCACTGGAAATGCGCCCCGAGCCGGCGGAGCCGCAAATCAGCGCCGAGGATCTGGCCGAGCGTCGTGAGCGCGTCGACCGTGTGCTGCGCGCCATCCTGGCGCAGCCCGATGCGGGTTTTCGCGTGATCGGGGTGCTCTATCAGGAATTCGTGGTCCGCTGCCGCATAGAAGGCCTCGCCTCGGTTGTGCCGGACCTGCCGGAGTTCCGCCGCATGCTGACGCGCGCCCGTGCCGGCCTTGGTTCCGAGACGACGCAGGATGACGCGTGGCGGGATGTTTCCGTCCGCGCGTCGCTGCTGCCCGACGACATGCAGGGCGTGTTCATGATGATCGCCCGTGCGGCGAAAGAGGGCTGGCCGTGCCCGAGCGACGCCGCGATCGCCCGCGCCTACGGCTCGCACTCGCTGCGCCGCGCCCGGCGCCTCTTGACCTATATCGAGGAGCAGGGGCTCATCGTCTGCCAACTCGACGGGACAGGCCGGCGCACCGTGACGCTGGTCGAATTGGCCTGGGCCACCGCACCGGGAGATCCGAATGCCGAGGAGGTGGAGCAGGGTAGCCTGGCGCTGTGAGCGGCGCGGGTGCTTTGAGCGAATGGGGCGACGGGCTTTTTCAGTCACCGTCATCGCGACCAACTTCTGACGGCAACGGTGAAAGCGTCGACGCCGAAATGCGTCATGCAGGGCGCATGCGTTTCGCTGGCGCTCACCGGTTCGCCCCGATCACCCATTGTTCCTGGTCGACGAGCGTGCCGGTCATCGGCCCGGCAGCATCCGAAAGCAGGAAGACGGCGAGGTTGGCGATATCGCTCGTCGAGAACAGGCGGCCGAAGGGTTGCGAGGCGTTCGCAGCATCGAGCCAGCCCGGCCCGTTGCCCAGCGTGTCGGCCTGCATGACGCGTTCGGCCGGCGTGTCGGTCCAGCCGACATTGATGCCGTTGACGCGGATGCGATCGAAGCGATGGGCGTTGGCGGCATTCTTGGTCAGCGTGGCCAACGCGCCCTTGCTGGCGGAATAGACGGCGAGTTCCGGCGAGCCGCAATGGGCGTTGATCGACAGGATGTTGACGATGGCGCCGCCCTGGCCACGCTTCTTCATGTCGGCGATGGCCGCCTGCATGAGGAAGAACGGTGCCCGCGCGTTGACCGCCAACAGCGAGGCCCAGCCGTCGAGATCGGCGTCGAGGAACGAGGCCCGGTCGGTCAGCCCTGCGGCGTTTACCAGCGCATCGATGCGGCCGAAGCGCTCGATGCAGGCTTGCGCCAGCAAAGCGGGAGCTGCCGGCTCGGCGAGGTCGGTGGCGACGAAGAGCGTTGGTGTGCCAAGCAGCGAAAGCTCCGCCGCCACCGCATCGCCGCGTGCCTTATCACGCCCGGTGACCAGCAGGCCGCCGGCGCCGGAATGCGCCAAGGTCTCGGCGATGGCGCGGCCAATGCCTTGTGTCGAGCCGGTGACCAGCGCCACCTTGCCATTGAGTTGAAGCTCCATTCCTCTTCCCCGCCTCGCATCTGATTTCAGGCTAGTGCTACGCGACCGTTTTACAATACGGAAATTGGAAATTTTGGAGGGGAGGCTGTTGGCTGTCGCGCTGCGTGTGGCCGGCGAGAGCCTGCCCTAACGCCGCCGCTCCAGGCGAAGCAGGAGCGGAGGCCGTTGCAAAGACCCTAATGGACCGTGATGATGCCCTCGACGGCTCGCCATTCCGAAGGCTGGATGAGCCGGTGATGAGCAACGCGGACCGAGTGCAGCGGGCCGTCGAGCTCGCGCTCCCAATATTGGAGAAAGCCCTTGAGCTCGGGAAAGGCCGGAGCGAGATCATAGTCCTGCCAGACATAGAGCTGAAGCAGGCTCGGATGATCGGGCAGGTGATAGTGGATTTCGGCCGTCGTCAGGCCATAACCTTCCATTTGCAGGCGGAATTCGCTGCTGACCGTATCGACCATGTCTTTCTCCTTCTCTCTCCGTTCAGGCATCCGCCTGAACTCGCCCGATGCCAGGCCGGTCTGCCGGTCCCTCTTCAAACAAACTCCGCGAGAAGGTCAGGGGTTCCGAGAATAGTCGCGCCATAACAGTGCCTTGGCCTTTTTTCTGCTCGATGTGAGAATTTTTTGGCGGGGCTCTTGAAACCGAAAAACGGCAAAACTAGCTCGATATGCGCCCGCGATGCCTGACGAAGGGTCGCGGCGTTCCGCATCGGTCCGATATTGCCGGTTCGGTGCGGAGGAGCCTCAAAAACCTGTTTGTCCACGAGGAGAACGACATGGCGTTCCGTCCATTGCATGACCGTATTCTGGTCCGCCGCCTTGAAGCCGAGGAGAAGACCTCCGGCGGCATCATCATCCCCGATACCGCAAAGGAAAAACCGCAGGAAGGCGAAGTGCTCGCCGTCGGTCCCGGCGCGCGCGACGACAGCGGCAAGCTTGTCGAACTTGATGTCAAGGTCGGCGACCGCATCCTGTTCGGCAAATGGTCCGGCACCGAAATCAAACTCGACGGCGAGGACCTGCTCATCATGAAGGAAAGCGACGTGATGGGTGTCATCGATAAGATCGTCGAAGTGAAGAAGGCCGCCTGACGGCTTCTTCGCATCCAACCAGTCAACGAATGCTGCCTAGATAGAGGAGTGATCCAATGGCTACCAAAGAAGTGAAATTCCATACCGAAGCGCGCGAGAAGATGCTGCGCGGCGTCGACATCCTTGCCAATGCGGTGAAGGTGACGCTCGGACCCAAGGGGCGCAATGTCGTCATCGACAAGTCATTCGGCGCGCCGCGCATCACCAAGGATGGCGTTAGCGTCGCCAAGGAGATCGAACTGGAGGACAAGTTCGAGAATATGGGCGCCCAGATGGTGCGCGAGGTGGCCTCCAAGACCAACGACCTTGCCGGCGACGGCACGACGACCGCAACCGTGCTTGCACAGGCGATCGTCAGGGAAGGGGCCAAGGCGGTTGCCTCGGGCATGAACCCGATGGATTTGAAGCGCGGCATCGACAAGGCGGTCGATGCGGTGGTCGCCGAGCTGAAGACCAATGCCCGCAAGGTCACCCGAAACGACGAGATCGCACAGGTCGGCACAATCTCCGCCAATGGCGATGCCGAGATCGGCCGTTTCCTCGCCGAGGCGATGGAGAAGGTCGGCAATGAAGGCGTCATTACGGTGGAAGAGGCCAAGACCGCCGAGACCGAACTGGAAGTCGTGGAAGGTATGCAGTTCGACCGCGGCTATCTCTCGCCCTATTTCGTCACCAACCAGGACAAGATGCGCGTCGAACTCGACGAGCCTTATGTGCTGATCCACGAGAAGAAGCTCTCCAATCTGCAAGCGATGCTGCCCGTGCTCGAAGCCGTGGTGCAGTCGGGCAAGCCGCTCCTAATTATCGCCGAGGATGTGGAAGGCGAGGCGCTTGCCACGCTGGTCGTCAACAAGCTGCGGGGCGGCCTCAAGGTCGCGGCTGTCAAGGCGCCAGGCTTCGGCGACCGCCGCAAGGCCATGCTGGAAGACATCGCCATTCTCACCGGCGGCACCGCGATCTCGGAAGATCTCGGCATCAAGCTGGACAATGTGACGCTGCAGATGCTGGGCCGCGCCAAGAAGGTGGTGATCGAGAAGGAAAACACCACCATCGTCGACGGTGTCGGCCGCAAGGAAGAGATCCAGGGCCGTGTCGCACAGATCAAGGCGCAGATCGAGGAGACCACCTCGGACTACGACCGCGAGAAGCTGCAGGAGCGGCTGGCCAAGCTCGCCGGCGGCGTTGCGGTGATCCGGGTCGGCGGCTCGACCGAGATCGAGGTCAAGGAGCGTAAGGACCGCGTCGACGATGCGCTGCATGCGACCCGCGCGGCCGTCGAGGAGGGCGTGCTGCCCGGCGGCGGCGTCGCGTTGCTGCGGGCAGCAAAGGCGCTCGATGCCGTGCAGACCGACAATGCGGACCAGAAGACTGGCGTCGATATCGTGCGCCGTGCCATCGAAACGCCGGTCCGGCAGATCGCCGAGAATGCCGGCGCCGAAGGCTCGATCATCGTCGGCAAGCTGCGCGAGAAAACCGAATTCGGCTGGGGCTGGAACGCCCAGACCAACGAATTCGGCGATCTCTACGGCCAGGGCGTCATCGACCCGGCCAAGGTGGTGCGCACCGCTCTCCAGGACGCGGCATCGGTCGCCGGCCTGCTGGTGACCACGGAGGCGATGGTGGCCGAGAAGCCGAAGAAGGAAGCCGCCGCCCCGGCAATGCCCGCCGGCGCCGGCATGGACTTCTGAGGTCGCGGCCAATCCGCCCGCTTCCCTGGCGGGGAGCGGGCGTCAGTCGAGAGAGAGTGGAGGTAAAGATGGACGCAATGGCTGGCATCGAATCCGTACCGGCTCCTACGCACCAAGCGAAGGAATTCCTGGCCTATGAAACAGAATGCAGGAACGTGCTGAAGCCGCTGCTGGCAGGGCTGCTCGACATGGCTGAAGCCGCCGGCTGGAATCGGCGAACCGCGGCGTCGGCACTGATGTTCCTCGCAGCACAGCAAGTGTCGGCAACATCCGAGGTATCCGCCGGCAGCGGCTGAACGGAAATCGGCCAGTCCATTCACCTATCCGCGGCGGGCCGTGCTGCCCGGTGTTCGGTCCGCTGCAGGCCCTGAACAATCGAGAGGAGGCGCAAGCCATGAATCGCGGGCAATTTGAGGAACCGGTCACCCTTCTGGTCGGAATGGGTTTTCCGAGGAAGATCGACAGCGTGATGGAAGCTTATGCACTGCTGCAGGACTGGCCGAGCGCCGGCCGCAACGGCGCCCATGCCGTCGCACTCAACGCTTGCAAGGCGGGCATCGTCGGCGAGATCGATCCGGAGACGGTGCGAGCCACGCTGGTCAGTTTCGCGCGCCGCCACGACATACTGGTGCCGGAGATGGTTTCGCCGCTCGCGACGGTGGCGGGTGGTGCGCTGCGCACGAGCTGAACTGACGATGACGGCGCTGCAACAGCGCCTGAAGACGATGTCCTTGAGATAGGCTAGTAGGCGCCCACCGGACACGTCGGAATTCCTGTCCGGGCGGCGGCGTTGTCGTTGGTCAATTGAGCGAACGTGTCAGCAAGACTGACCTGTTCTGCCCGAATAACGCCTCTGAGCGCCGCCTCCCGGTTAAAAAAGTATCATCCATTGTCTTGAATCGTGGTGGCGCCTGTTGCCATGAGCCGATACCTTGGCTCTTGAAATGCAGAGCCGAAACCAATTCGGCCGGTTTAGGGAATTGGGCCGAACGCGGCAAATATCCGTGCTGGCCTGGGAGGAAACGGACATGGAACCGGACCTGGAAGTAGTCCAGATACGACGCGGTGAGTCCTTCAAGGCGTGGTCGCATGGCTACCCCTTCCACACGGTGCGCTGGCACTTCCATCCCGAATATGAACTGCATCAGGTGATCTTCACCAACGGACGCTATTTCGTCGGCGACTTCATCGGCGAGTTCGAGCCGGGCAATCTGGTGCTGACCGGGCCGAACCTGCCGCACAATTGGGTCAGCGACATCCCCAGGGACAGCTCGATCCCGCTGCGCGGCCGCATCATCCAGTTCTCCGAAAGTTTCATCGGTGATGCCATGCATGTGCTGCCGGAGCTGGCGGGGCTGGGGCACCTGCTCGAGGCGTCGCGGCGCGGCGTGCTGTTTTCCAGCCGCACCAGCAAGGCGCTGGCGCCGCTGATGGAAGAAATGATGCAGGCACAGGGCGTGCGCCGCATCGAACTGTTCATGATGATCGCCGGCCTGCTCAGCCGCGCCCAGGAATTCCAGCTTTTGGCCAGCGCCAGCTACAGGCCCGATCCCTCGGGCTACATGACCGCCGGCATGAACAAGGCGCTCGCCTATATCAGGGAAAACCTGACGCAGCTGTTCGACGAGGCGGATCTGGCTGCCATTGCCGGCCAGTCGACCGGCGCCTTCTCGCGCTCGTTTCGCCGCCACACCGGCATGTCGCTGGTGCAGTATGTCAAGCGGCTGCGCATCAACCTTGCCTGCCAGATCCTGATGAGCGACGAGCAGGCCTCGATCACCGACATTTGCTACGAGGTCGGCTTCAACAACCTGTCCAATTTCAACCGGCAGTTCCTGGCGGAGAAGGGCATGCCGCCCTCCCGCTTCAGGCGCCTGCTGGCCGACAACATCAACGCGGGCAAAGCCGCTTAACGGAGGAGCCAGGGAGGAACCAAGGGAGGATTTTTCATTTTGCATGACGACGTGAGCCGCGTGGAGCGGTTCACGATAGAGAACGCTTGTCTCGAGTTCCTCCGTCGGCGGAGGTTGTCGGCGCGGCTTGAAAGGCCGGCGCCGGGTCTCGGTTCCCAATGCAGTTTGGGCGAGGGCGGATGGGTGTCTTCAGACCAAAGCAGTCAACGACCTTCTTACAACCATATCCAGAAACGGAGAAGACCGAATGACCAAACTTTCATCTTCATTGAAGTCCGCTGGCAAGTCCGCCGGCGTGGCAGCCCTTGCGCTGTCGCTGCTGGCCGGCACCGCCGCGATCGCCAGGGCCGCCGAAGTCACCGACGCCACCGTCGCCTTCCTGATGCCCGACCAGGCCTCGACCCGCTACGAGCAGCATGATTATCCCGGCTTCGCCGCCGAGATGAAGAAGCTGTGCCCGGGCTGCAAGGTGCTCTACCAGAACGCCGATGCCGACGCCTCGCGCCAGCAGCAGCAATTCAACTCGGTGATCTCGCAGGGCGCCAAGGCGATCGTGCTCGATCCCGTCGACTCGACCGCCGCCGCCTCGCTGGTCAAGCTGGCGCAGAGCCAAGGCATCAAGGTCATCGCCTATGACCGGCCGATCCCGACCGCGCCTGCCGACTTCTATGTCTCGTTCAACAATGAAGGCATCGGCAAGGCCATCGCCGATTCGCTGGTCGAGCACCTGAAGGCGCTGAAGGTCGATCCGGCCAGCGGCGGCGTGCTGCAGATCAACGGCTCGCCGACCGATGCGGCGGCCGGCCTGATCAAGAAGGGCATCCATGCCGGCCTCGACAACAGCGGCTACCAGATCCTGGCCGAATACGACACGCCGGAATGGGCGCCGCCGAAGGCGCAGCAATGGGCCGGAGGCCAGATCACCCGCTTCGGACCAAAAATCCTCGGCGTCGTCGCCGCCAATGACGGCACCGGTGGCGGCGCCATCGCCGCCTTCAAGGCGGCCGGCGTCGATCCGGTGCCGCCGGTGACCGGCAATGACGCGACGATCGCGGCACTGCAGCTGATCATCGCCGGCGACCAGTACAACACCATCTCCAAGCCGAGCGAGATCGTGGCGGCGGCCGCCGCCAACATCGCCATCAAGCTGCTTTCGGGCGAAACGCCGAAGGCCGAGATGACGCTGTACGACACGCCCTCGCAGTTGTTCACGCCGGCCGTGGTGACGCAGGAAAACCTGAAGGCCGAGATCATCGACAAGAAGATCAACACCGCAGCCGAACTCTGCGTCGATCGTTACGCGGAAGGCTGCAAGAAGCTGGGCATCGGGAACTGACCGCGACCCTTGCCCGCTCCGCTGTCTGGCCGCCCACGCGGTGGCCAGACAGCGCACTTCCTCGAACCGGTTTTTGAAAGGTCGCTGGCATGATTGAAACCCCGGACGAACCGGTTCCGACAGGCGAGCTGGTGCTCAGCCTGCGCGGCATTTCGAAACATTTCGGCGCCGTCTCGGCGCTCACCGACATCGATCTCGACGTCCATGCCGGCGAGGTGGTGGCGCTGGTCGGCGACAATGGCGCCGGCAAGTCGACGCTGGTCAAGATCCTGGCCGGCGTGCATCAGCCGAGTTCGGGAAGCATCAGCTATCGCGGCAAGCAGGTGACGCTGGCCGACCCGAGTGCGGCATTGACGCTCGGCATCGCCACCGTGTTCCAGGACCTGGCGCTGTGCGAGAACCTCGACATCGTCGCCAACATCTTCCTCGGCCGCGAGCTCAGCCCGCTGCGCCTGGACGAGGTGGCGATGGAGGTGCGCGCCTGGACGCTGCTCAACGAGCTTTCGGCGCGCATCCCCAGTGTCCGCGAAGTCGTCGCGTCGCTGTCGGGCGGCCAGCGCCAGACGGTGGCGATCGCCCGCTCGCTGCTGCTCGAACCCAAGCTCATCCTGCTTGACGAGCCGACGGCGGCGCTAGGCGTGGCACAGACGGCGGAAGTGCTCAACCTGATCGAGCGGGTGCGCGACCGCGGCCTCGGCGTCGTCATCATCAGCCACAATATGGAAGACGTGCGCGCCGTTGCCGACCGCATCGTCGTGCTGCGGCTTGGCCGCAACAACGGCATCTTCTCGCCCGATGCCTCGAACCAGGAACTTGTCAGCGCCATCACCGGCGCCTCGAACAATTCAGTGTCGCGCCGCGCCGAGCGCAGGCAGGCGCGACAGGATCAAACCACCCTGCAAGATCAAAAAGGGGAGCCACGCCCATGAGCCGCGAAGCCGAACAGGCGGCCCCCGTGCAGCCGCAGCTCGACCGCGCCGATGTGCGCGTCAAGCATGAGGCCGGGATCGGCGGTGCCGTCCGCAGGTTCTTCGACCGGGTCCGCTCGGGCGATCTCGGCTCGCTGCCGGTGATCGTCGGGCTGGTCATCATCTGGACGGTGTTCGCCAGCATCAACCCGATCTTCCTGTCATCAAGCAATCTGGTCAATCTGCTGTTCGATTGCTCCACCGTCGGCGTCATTGCGCTGGGCATCGTCTGCGTTTTGATGGTCGGCGAGATCGACCTGTCGGTCGGTTCGATCAGCGGCTTTGCCTCGGCTATGGTCGGCACGCTGTGGGTCAACCAGGGCTGGCCGGTGGCGCTCGCCATCCTCGCCGCCGTCGCCGTCGGCGGCTTCATCGGCGCGCTCTATGCGCTGCTGTTCAATCGGCTCGGCATGCCGAGCTTCGTCTCGACGCTTGCCGGCCTGCTGGCGGTGCTCGGCCTGCAGCTCTATATCCTCGGCTCGACCGGCTCGATCAATCTGCCCTATGGCTCGAACCTGGTGAATTTCGGCCAGCTGCTGATGATGCCGAAATTCGTCTCGTTCGCTCTGGCGGCCGTGCCCGGCATCGTCATGCTGGTCACCGGCCTGCGCACCGTCGCGCGCCGCCGCGCCGCCAATCTGTCGTCGCCGTCGACCGGCGGGCTCGTCACGCGCGCGGTGGTGATCACGGTCATCCTCGAACTCATCGTCTTCTATCTCAACCAGGCGCGCGGCATTCCGTGGATGTTCGGCCTGTTCGTCGGCCTGGTCATATCGATGCACTACGCGCTGACGCGGACCAAATGGGGCCGCTCGATGTCGGCGGTAGGCGGCAACCGCGAGGCGGCAAGGCGCGCCGGCATCAATGTGCGGCTGATCTATTCGAGCGCCTTCGTGCTGTGCTCGATGCTGGCCGCCTTCGGCGGCGTGCTGTCGGCTGCCCGCCTTGCCTCGGCCAGCCAGCAGGCCGGCACCGGCGACGTCAACCTCAACGCCATCGCGGCGGCGGTCATTGGCGGCACCAGCCTGTTCGGCGGCCGAGGCAGCGCCTATTCGGCACTGCTCGGTATCATCGTCATCCAGTCGATCGCCAGTGGCCTGACGCTGCTCGATCTGTCCTCGTCGCTTCGGTACATGATCACCGGCGCCGTGCTTGCCATCGCGGTCATCGTCGACTCGCTGGCACGCCGCTCGCGTGTCTCGCATGGCCGGGCCTGAACCCATCAACAGGAAGCAAGACATGAGCGAAGAACTGTCCGGAAAAGTTGCCGCCGTCACCGGCGCGGCATCAGGCATCGGCCTCGAATGCGCCAGGCATATGCTGGCGGCCGGCGCCACCGTGGTGCTGGTCGACCGCGCCGAGGCGACGCTGCAAAAATTGTGCGCCGAACTAGGCCCCAAGGCGATCCCGCTGGTCATCGACCTGATGCAGCCGGCCAGCGTCGCCACCATGATGCCGCAGATTCTGGAGAAGGCCGGCCAGCTCGACATCTTCCATGCCAATGCCGGCGCCTATGTCGGCGGCGAGGTGGCGACCGGCGATCCCGACGTCTGGGACCGCATGCTCAACCTCAACATCAATGCCTGCTTCCGCTCGATCCAGGCGGTGCTGCCGCACATGATCGAACGCAAGACCGGCGACATCATCGTCACCAGTTCCATCGCCGGGCTGGTCCCGGTGGTCTGGGAGCCGATCTACACGGCCTCCAAGCACGCCGTGCAGGCCTTCGTCCACACGGTGCGCCGGCAGGTGGCCAAGCACGGTCTGCGCGTCGGCGCGGTGGCGCCGGGTCCGGTGGTGACGGCGCTGGTCGACGACTGGCCGAAGGCCAAGCTCGAGGAAGAACTCGCCGCCGGTGGCCTGATGCAGCCGCGCGAAGTGGCCGAAGCGGTGATGTTCATGCTGACCCGCCCGCGCAACGTGACGATCCGCGATCTGGTGATTTTGCCGCAGAGCAATGATTTGTGAGGGGAATAAGGGAGTAGGGGAGTAGGGGAATTGGACAACACGAAATTCGGGAATCCGATACCTTGTCAGAGCCCTCACTGCTTCACTTTCCTACTCCCCTACTCCCCTACTCCCCTAC
>NZ_RZRT01000054.1:0-35744 GCF_003998295.1 Mesorhizobium sp. M7A.F.Ca.US.011.01.1.1 | reverse complement strand
ATACCGCGCGATCAACTTGTGACCACAGGTTCGGCCAATCCCGAAACGACGACAAAGCGCACTGACATTGCTGCCATCCTGCACCGCAAGACGCACAAACTCCAACTTCCCATCCATCACGCTGGTGCTCCCAAATGGCATCGCGAACCTCCCGGCGCAAAGCACGCCAAACTGTTCGCGATGTCCTCGCACACCTGTTCGCGATCTCTCCGGTCCAAACAGGGGGGAGATCGGATGTCACTTCTGGTTTCGCCAATCGCCAACGTTGCAGGAATGAGCGGAGCGCCGAAGCTGCCAATCTCCCCCTTGCGGGGGAGATGTCCGGCAGGACAGAGGGGGGTGCTGCCCCTCCAACATCAATAGATTGGCTGGCCTGATCCTAAGCTGCTTCCGCGAGGCACTTGGCACACGTCCCGCGAAACTCGATCACCGCCTTCTTGGCGGCGAAGCCGGTGGAGCGCACCCATTCGTCCAACCGGTGGCCGACATCGTGGTCGGACATTTCGGTGACCTGCCCGCATGTGTCGCAAATGGCGAAGGCAGTCATCGAATGGCTGTGGTCGTGCGGCTCGGCGCAGGCGACGAAAGAATTGATGCTTTCGAGCCGATGCACGAAACCTGACTTCACCAGCGTGTCGAGCGCTCGATAGACCTGTAGAGGCGCGCGAAAACCGCGCTCGCGCAGTTGGTCGAGCAAGGTATAGGCACTGAGCGGTCCGCTGGCGGTCTCGAGTTTCTCGAGCACGCACAGCTGGTTCTTCGTCAGCACATCCCTTGCCGCCATGATCCTGTTTCCAACTCGCCTTGCGTCGCTTGCGCCGCGCACAAACTATCCATGTACCCATCCAGATAGCGACGAACAGGCATTTTTGCTACTGTTTCCAGCATTCTGCCCGCAAGGCGGTCGAGAACATCGATCGGAGCGGGGCAACAGGCGGGTTGCTCTGCGATGTAACGTTCAAAATACTGACAATATCTTCAGCGAGGATTGCCGCGCTTGGAAATTCGGTCGGGCTTGGGGAAGCAATCATGATCAAATTGACGCGGCGGACGCTGCTGGTCGCCACGTCCGCTTTGACCATGGCCGGCATGGTGTCGTTCCGGACCATGGCCGCATCGCGCACCTACCATGCGCTGCTGATCGCCTGCACCGAATATCCCAACCTGCCGCAAAGGAACTGGCTGGTCGGGCCGAAGAACGATGCAGCCCTCGTCCGCGACTATCTCCTGAAGAATGTGCCCGACCCGGTGCGCTTCGCGCCGGAGAACGTCACGCTGCTCGCCAAGGATGTCCCCGGCGCCAGTGGCCTGCCGACCCATGCGGCCATCAAGGCCGCATTGGCCGACCTTGCCGCCAAGGCTCAGCGCGACGATCTCGTTTATCTGCATCTGTCCGGTCACGGCGCCCAGCAGCCGCAGATGGTCAAGGGCGACGAAACCGACGGGCTCGACGAGATCTTCCTGCCCGTCGATATCGGAAAATGGATCAACCGCGATGCCGGCGTGCCCAATGCGCTGATCGACAACGAGATCGGCGCGGCACTCGACGCCATCCGCGACAAGGGTGCTTTCGTCTGGGTTGTCTTCGACTGCTGCCATTCCGGCACCGCGACACGCGCCGTTGAGGTCGATGACGAGTTGGAGCGCAAGGTCGAGTTCGCCGACCTGGTCGGCGGCAACGAGGCCGAGCGGGCTGCCGCGATCAAGGCCTATGACGAGGTGATTTCGGCCGCCGGCTCGCGCGGCGTCGACGACAATGGCACGCGCAAGCCCGCCTTCACCCTGACGCCGACCGGTGGCGAACCGATCACCAAGGGCAAACTGGTCGCCTTCTATGCCGCGCAGACGGTGGAGACGACACCGGAAATGCCGCTGCCCAAGGGCATCGCGGATGCGCCGCGGTTCGGCCTGTTCACCTTCACCATCCTGTCGAAACTGGCCGAGAATCCCAACGTCACCTATCGCCAGCTCGGCCAGGCCGTGCTGCAGCAATATTCGGCCGACAGCCGCACCCGGCCGACACCGCTGTTCGAGGGCGAACTGGATGCGCGGGTGTTCGGCACCGACAAGACGGACGCGGTCATGCAGTGGCCTGTCGTCATCAAGGACGGCGAAGCGACGATCGGCGCCGGCCTGCTGCACCGCCTCACCCCCGGCAGCAAGCTCGCCATCCTGCCGTCGGCGCTATCGCCGCTGTCCGACGCTGTCGGATTTTTGGAAGTGCAGTCGGCAAAAAACCTGGAAAGCCGCGTCAAGCCGGTCGAGTTCGACAAGAAGCCGGCGCTCAAAGTCGTCGACATTCCCGCCAATGCCTATGCGCGGGTGGCGGAGATCGCCGTCGACTACAAGCTCGTCTTGGCGCGGCCGGCCATAGCCAAAGGACTTGAGAAGGAAGCCGCTCTGGTCAATGCGGTTCTCGACGAACTGGCCACAGCCAGGGAGACCGGCTTCAACATCGAGCTGGTCGAACCCGGCAAGAGCGCCGACCTCCGCTTTGCGGTGATGCGCGAGAATGCTGTTCCCGGCGCCGCCAAGGATGCGACAGACAAGCCGGCGCTGTGGTTCCTGCCGGCGTCGGGCGACGTGAGCCTGAAGGACGGCGGCAAACCGCCGCTGATCATCATTCACGACCGCCAGAAGCTGGCCGATGCAACGGCCAGGAACCTGCGCACCATCTTCCGTGCCACCGGGCTTTCGCGGCTGGCGGCGGCCTCAGACTACAAGCCCGAGGACGTCGACGTCCAGTTCCAGGTCAAACGCCGCGACAAGGACGGCCTCGAACCGCTGCAGGCCTCGGTGGTGCCGCGCGTGTCGCCGGGCGACGAAGTGCATGTGCTGGCCAAGAACAGGTCGGACCTTCTGGTCGACATCAACGTGCTCTATGTCGGCAGCGACTATTCGATCACCCACATCGTCGCCGAGCGTCTCGCCCCGCAAGCCATGCTCGAGGAGGGGCTGCTGGCCTTCACCGATACCAGCTTCGGTATGGAACGGATGATCGCGGTTTTGACCGAGGCGCCGCCGGAGAGCGAGAAGCAGGATCTGAGCTTTCTGGCGCAGGACGGCGTCGCCTCGGCGACACGCGGAATGGGCTCTGCCGGCTTCTCCGACATGCTGACCGATCTCGGCATGGCGCCGGCAACCCGCTCGGTGATGCGGCTTGCCGACAAGAGCGGCCCGAAAGGCGCGGTGATGATCTTTCCGATGGAGACGGTGCCGCGCGCCTGAGCGGATGCCGGCGCGCAGGGCTCTGCGGCGGCTCTTGCGCGATCGGCGCGATATGAGAACATTCCCGGCCGCTGACGCATGACGGCGGATGAAACGGATAGGATCGATTGTGAAGAATTCTGTGTTTTCCTGGCGTGGAACGCTAGCCGGCCTTGCTGGCGGCCTGTCGCTGATCGCCAACGCTTCGGCGGACGAGGCCTGCGGCCTGTGCGTCAAGCAGATCGTCACCAACTCGGAACTGGCGACGTGTTTTCTCGATCAGTACGACCAGTTCGCCAAAAGCGGCAGCGACGCGGTTGTCGTCGATCTCAGCAACTGCGCCTCGCGCGGCGTCGTCGAAGCCTTGCCGTCCCCGAACAAGGGGGAGGCGGAGCCTGACGTACAGTTCATGATTTCGCGCCTGCAGTTGCAATGCCTGAAAAAGAAGCTGGAGACGCCGGGCATTGTGCTTGATCCCTCCGCCACCATTGAACTGGACAGCTGCGGATGAAGAAGCCGACGGGCAACACCAGGCAGACAGCAATGACCGCACCCGCAAAAGCGCAGGCCGGCAAACCGGCCCTGCAGGAAACCACCGAGGGTTTCCCGTGGCCAAGCAGCCACGAGATCAAGAAGGAGAGCAATCCCTTCACAGACCGCGATTGGCGGATGCTGGTCTATGCCTGGTCGGGCATGGCCGTGCGTCTCGCCATCATCTTCACCTTGATGTTCTCGGTCTACCAGTTCCTGGCCAACCAGGAGCAGAAGCGTGTCGAGCAGACCATGTCGCTTGTCGAACTTTGGGAGAACAAGGACTACCAGCAGGCGCAGCGCGCGCTGAAAGATCGTCTGACGGGCCTCAACGCCAAATATGACAATCTGCTCAGCGCCAACCCCTCGCCGACCGAGGAGCAGGTGTTCCGGCAACGCATCGGCATCGAGGCTATGACCGCCTCCGGCGGCGACATGCCGCTCGCCGATTTCAGCGAGAATTTCGATCGCATCGTCTATTTCCTTAACCGGCTGTCCTTCTGCATCGACGGCGATTTGTGTTCGCGCAAAGTGACCGATGCTTATTTCCGTGACTATGCCGTCTCTTTCTGGAGCTATTTTGCCGGCTACATAGACAAGCAGCGCAAGGCGGGTTCTCCCACTTTCGCTTCGGCAATCGAGAACTATGTGCGCAACGGCCCGCCTGCACCCGCAGCCAAATAGCGGCGAAAAAGGCGGCGGGATTGCGCCGCCGCCTTGGTCTCCACCGCGAATGCGCAGCGATTACTTATACAGGCTGTTGATCCACTGGACGTTGGCAGCGTTCAGGCGCACGGCGGTGTTCGCGTCAGGGCTTTCCGCCACGTTGACACCGGTGACGATGCGCTGCTTGGCCTTGTTGTCGTAGGCATAGACCGAGCTGCCGCTCGACCCTGGGAACGTATCGCAGTCATACTGGAAATATTCCGGCGCGATGTTTTCGGCGTGCACTTCGCAGTTTGCCTTCCACATCGTGCCCATCGGCTTGTCGCCGGGATAGCCAACGAGATTGGCGGTGAAGTCGCCAAGATCGTCATAGTTCGCATAGCCCAGCCAGCCGAGATTGGTGCCGACATCCTGCTTCAGCGTGACGATGCCGAGATCCCACAGCAGGACCGAACCATAATAACCCTGGTAGTTGTCGATGAAGCCTTGCAGCACATAGGCGCTTTCGAAGGCGAAGGCGCCGAACGGTGCGTCGTCGGCCGTGCTGCCGTTAAGGCCCGGCACGAACAAATAGTCGGAAAGCCAGTCCTTGTCCTCATGGCTGTAGAGGCAGTGCGCGGCGGTGAGCACCGTGCGCGGGCCGATCAGCGTTGCCGAACAGCTGCCGAAGCTGCCCGTCTTCGGCGATTTGGCTTCGAGATAGCCTATTGCCGAGAACGGATAGGTCTTGGTGTTCTTGACCTGCTCGCGATCGTCGGTGCCGAAAACCTGGCGGCCGGCTTCGCCTTCGCCGAGGTCCGGATCCTCGGTCTTGCGCTCGGCCCCGTCTTTTCCGGTGGCCGGAGCGTTCAGTTCCTTGATGATAAGCTCCCGCAACGCTTCGCTCGGCTCGATCTTGATCTCCTTGCCATCGGCGGACCGTCCGACGATGCCATAGGATTTGACAGCTATTGCCTCGTCGGCAAGCGGCGCGGCGCGGCTGTCTTCGTCGGTCAGCTTCGGTGGCGCGATTGGCTTTGCCCGCCCGGGCTTGTAGTCGCCTGAAGTCGCGTCGCGCGCGCTTTCGCCATTGCCGGCACTGGCGGAGCCAGGATCGGCGGCGAAAGCTGGAACCGCCCACATTGCGGTGGAAAGCAATGCGGACGCAATAAGTGCGTTTGTCAGTTTTGTCATGGTGAGACTCTCCCAAAAGTCAGCAAGGACTGGATCCAAATACAGAAATATTGTCGAGATCGTGGTGAGGTCAAAAAATGAGTTTGATTACCGTCGCCTGAACCTGCTCATTACCCCCTACAGTCTGTCGAGGCCCCGCCAAAGGCACTCGCGCGGATATATTGCCTAAATTAATATAACATTGGAATGACAAATCGCTTTCACATAGCCCGTGGGGGGCTATAGGATTTTGAGCGAGGTCTGCACAGGAACGCGATCCGCGAAGCGGTGCCCGACTTGGTGTTCCTGCCGTGCCGCAACAACTGTGCTGCGCGGTCTGATCACCAGGCTGAGGCTTGTTTCGTTGATCATGGGCCGGGGCTGGTCCGCTCGGGTACATATCTCAGGAGGGCTTCAGGTGAACATCATCCATCGGTTCAGGCCGATCGCCGCCGCATCGCTGCTCGGCATCGCGGCCGTCCTTGCGGCAGCCAATTTCACCCAGGCCGACGAAGCGGTCACCCGACCGGAGGCAGCGGTCTCGCCAATGAAGCGCGTGACGGAAGCCAGGGCGAAAGCAGCGGCGGAGAACCCCGACGGGGCCGACCGCGTCTATGGCGGCAACCAGGCCGAAAAGGGAGCCTACCCGTTCCAGGTCGCGCTGCTCACCACCGACAGACTGGACGAGAATCCGGCATCGCAGGCCAATGCCCAATTCTGCGGCGGCAGCCTGATCGCGCCGCAATGGGTGCTGACGGCAGCACACTGCCTCAACGACAAGGGCCAGCCGGTTTCGCCCGAGAGCGTCACCGTGCTGACCGGTGCAACCGATCTCAGCGAAGGCAAGCGCCACAAGGTGGTGGAGGTCATCGTCAACGAAGGCTACAGCGAGCAGACCCTCGACAACGACCTCGGGCTGCTTCGGCTTGCCGAACCGGCCGACGCGCCGACCATCAAGGTCACCCATGACGCGACGCCCGAGACCGGCAAGACGACCGTCACCGGCTGGGGCAAGATGCAGGACGGCACCTTTCCGACCACGCTGATGGTCGCCGACCTCGACCTGCAGCCGAACCAGGCCTGCAACAGCGGCATCAAGGCCATCTATGCGCATGATCTGAAGGCAGCACTTGGCGATCTGTCCCGCCGTATGCGCTATTCGGAAAAAGGCATCGACGCGGCCGCCAATGCGATTGCCGCCGACATGACCGACCCGCTGACCGGCAACATGATCTGCGCCGGCACCACCAGCGGCGTGCGCGATGCCTGCAATGGCGACAGCGGCGGACCGTTGTTCATGACCGGCACCGGCGGGCCGATCCAAATCGGCGTCGTCAGCTGGGGCGAAGGCCCGGCTGACGGCAGTGCGGCGTGCGGCCACAAGGAGGCCTACGGCATCTATACGCGGCTGGCCAATTACACCGGCTGGATCGAGGCGAAGATGAAAAGCTCTGCTCCGGCGCCTGCCAAACCCAAGGCGGGACTCGGCACCGCGCAGAAACCGAAAACGCCCTGAACCGCGGCCATTTGGCTTCCCATGAAAAACGGCGGGAGTGCCCGCCGCTCTTATTTTGCCGGCTCGAGTGGTCTATTTTCGCGGCGGGCCTTTGCGCTCGGCGGAAGCCGCCCACAGATTGATGTCGGACTCCCGCGCATAGGTATCGATCTCGGCGAGTTCGGCATCGCTGAAGTCGAGCACCTTGAGCGCGCCGACGCAGTCCTCGACCTGCTCCGGCCGGCTGGCGCCGATCAGCGCCGAGGTCACCCTGCCCTTGCGCAGCACCCAGGCCAGCGCCATCTGCGCCAGCGTCTGCCCGCGCTTGCCGGCGATGGCGTCGAGCGCCTTGATGTTGGCGATGGTCTTGTCGTTGATGAAGGCTGTCTTCAGCGACTTGCCCTGGGAAGCACGGCTGCCGTCCGGAATGCCGCCGAGATACTTGTTGGTCAGCATGCCTTGCGCCAGCGGCGAGAACACGATGGAGCCGACGCCGAGCCCTTCGAGCGTGTCGAGCAAGCCGTCTTCCTCCACCCAGCGGTTCAGCATCGAATAGCTCGGCTGGTGGATGACGCAAGGCGTGCCAAGCTGCTTCAAGATATCGGCGGCCTCGCGCGTGCGCTGCGAATTGTAGGACGAGATGCCGGCATAGAGCGCCTTGCCCGAGCGCACGGCATGGTCTAGCGCACCCATCGTTTCTTCCAGCGGCGTGTCGGGATCGAAACGGTGCGAATAGAAGATATCGACATAGTCGAGCCCCATCCGCTTGAGGCTCTGGTCGAGGCTGGCCAGCATGTATTTGCGCCCGCCCCATTCGCCGTAGGGACCGGCCCACATCTCGTAGCCGGCCTTCGTCGAGATGATCAGCTCGTCGCGGTAGGCGGCGAAATCGGTGCGCAGGATTTCACCGAAGGCAGTCTCGGCAGAACCGGGCGGCGGACCGTAATTGTTGGCAAGGTCGAAATGCGTGATGCCGAGGTCGAAGGCCTTGCGCGCGATCGCCTGCTTGGTCCTGTGCGGCGTGTCGTTGCCGAAATTATGCCACAACCCCAGCGAGATCGCCGGCAGCTTCAGGCCAGAGCGGCCACAGCGGTTGTAGATCATCTTTTCATAGCGGTTTTCGGCAGGCGTGTAGGGCATCGGAAAATCCTCAAATGAAAACGAGCCGGTCGGCTGCATCGCGACAACGCGGCGAGTTGGCTCTGCCCCTCACCCTTACCCTCTCTCCGTCGAGACGGGGAGAGGGTTGAGGTGTGCTGCCCTATTTCTTCTTCGCCAAAAGCGCCTTGGCTTCCTTGACGCCAAGTGCCGCCGGCCGTTCGCAGGTGGTCTGCATGGCGACGAACTTGCCGGTTTCGCCGGAGCGCAACAGCCCGGTCATCACGTCGACGGCGTGCAGCGCCAGTTCCATGGAACAGCGATGCGGCCGGCCTTCCGTGATCGCCACCGCCATGTCGGCGAGGCCTGATGTGCGGTAGTTGGCCATCATGCCTTGCGAATGCATCTCATTGGGCACGCCGAACGGATGCGGCCAGTTCGGCAGCTTCTTGACCGGCTTGGCCGCGTCGGTGAAGCGAACGTCACCGCCGAAGAAATTCGGATCCGGCACGAACACCGTGCCTGTCTCGCCATAGAGTTCCATCGGCGCGTGGCCGTGAGCCCAGACGTCCCAGCTGGTGTTGAGCGTGATAACGGCGCCGTTCTCGAACTCCAGCAGCCCATGGATGGTCGTCGGCGTGTTGACCGGTATCTTTTCACCCGCGCGCGGCTTTGAACTGATCGTCCGCTCCTTGGCCGGCGTCGTCGCGAAGGCCGCGACCTGCTTCACCGGCCCGATCAGCTGGATCAGATTGGTGATGTAGTAAGGCCCGATATCGAGCACGGGACCGGCGCCCGGCTGGAAGAAGAAATCCGGATTGGGGTGCCAATGCTCCATGCCGTGGCCCATGACATGGCAGGTACCACTCGTGACCTTGCCAAGCTTGCCGGTGTCGATCAGGTTGCGCACCAGTTGATGCGCGCCGCCGAGGAAAGTGTCTGGTGCCGAGCCGATCCGCAGGCCCTTTTTCTCCGCCCGCTTCTTAAGATCGAGCCCTTCCTTGACCGACAGCACGAACGGCTTTTCCGAATAGACGTGCTTGCCGGCGTCGAGTATCTGCTTCGACACCTCATAATGCACCGCCGGGATGGTCAGGTTGACGATGATGTCGATGTCGTCGGCCCTGAGCAGGTCTTCGACGGTCTCGGCGCGCAGCTTGAACTCCTTCGCCCGAGCCTTGGCCGCCTCCATGTTGATGTCGGCGCAGGCACGCATCTCGATGCCGCGAAACAGCGGCGCCAGCGAAAAATACGCTTTCGAGATGTTGCCGCAGCCGATGACGCCGATGCCAAGTTTCTTTGCCATGCTGATTGCTCCTAATAGGTTTTGGCGGCTGCGATGGAGCGGCGGGCGAAACGCTCGATGTCGTTGGGGTTGTCCTGTTCCATGACGAAGTATTGGGCAGCACTCTTGGCACGCAACACCTTGATCAGGCCGGCCCAGTCGATGGTGCCATGGCCGACATCCGACCAGCCATCCTCATCCAGCCCCTCGCCGGGCTTGGCCATGTCCTTGACGTGGACGGCACTGATGCGCTTGCCGTGTTTCTCGATCCACGGCAACGGATCATCGCCGCCGCGCACCACCCAGGCAACGTCCATCTCCCAGCTGATATCGGGCGCGGATGACAGGATGTGATCCTGCGGCACCGATCCGTCGGCAAGTTTCTTGAACTCGAAATCATGGTTGTGCCAGGCAAAGCCGTAGCCGGCCTTTTTCGCGGCGTCGCCGACCTTGGCCAGGCGTTCGCCGAAGCCGCGCCAGCCGGCGGTGTCGGATGGCCGCTGGTCGGGCATCAGGAAAGGACAGATGAGCAGCGTGATACCGAGTGCGTCGGCGGTTCTGCGCACGCCGTCGAAATCGTTCTCGAGCGCATCGATCGAGAAGTGCCCAGTCGGCATGGCAAGCCCGTTCTTGTCGAGCTCGGCACGAAATGCCTTGGGATCATCATAGACGCCGCCGAAACCTTCGACCTGGGCGTAGCCGAGCTTGCCGAGCATGGCGAGCACACCGTCCCAGGGTTGGAAATTGCGGGCGCTGTAAAGTTGGAATGACCAATTCATCGTCTCTGTCCGTTTCGCTTGGGGATTGTCGTTGGAAGGTTGGTTCTCGGAAGCTAGATGCGTGTGCCGGTTGCGGTGTCGAAAAGCGAAGCGCGCATCGGATCGAAGCCAAGCGTCACCGCCTCGTCGTTCTTGGGCGTGCGTTCCGAGGTCACCCGGACGCTGAAATTCTGCTGGGCAAGCTTCAGCCAGACCAGCGTGTCGGAGCCCATGGGCTCGACCACCTCGACATTGGCGGCTATCGAGAACGGCCAGCCGGTGCCACTGTTCAGACTGACATGCTCGGGCCTGATACCGAATGTGACGGGGCCTGGAGCCGGAGGCTTGGCAAAGTCGTAAGTGCCGAGCGGGATCTTGATATCCTCGGCCGCGAACCGCCAGCCGCCGTCGGCGTCTTCCAGGCGGCCATCGACGAAGTTCATTGCGGGCGAGCCGAGGAAGCCGGCGACGAAGCGGTTGACCGGGCGGTTGTAGATGGTCTGCGGCGCATCGAGCTGCTGGATGACGCCGCCCTTCATCACCGCGATGCGGTCGGCCAGCGTCATCGCCTCGATCTGGTCGTGGGTGACGTAGATCATGGTGTTCTGCAGCTTGCGATGCAGCAGCTTGATCTCGACGCGCAGTTCGGCGCGCAGCTTGGCATCGAGATTGGACAGCGGCTCGTCGAACAGAAACACATCGACATCGCGCACCAGCGCCCGTCCGATCGCGACGCGCTGACGCTGGCCGCCGGAAAGGGCGGCCGGCTTGCGTTGCAGCAGCGGTTCGATCTGCAGGATTTCAGCCGCCCGCGCGATCCGCTTGGCGATCTCTTCTCTTGGCGTGCCGGCGACACGCAGCCCGAAGGACAGGTTCTTCTCCACCGTCATTTGCGGATAGAGCGCATAGGACTGGAACACCATGCCGATGCCGCGGTCCTTGGGCTCTTCCCAGGTGACGTTCTTGCCCTTGATGAAGATGCGGCCTTCGGAGACATCGAGCAGGCCGGCAATGCAGTTGAGCAAGGTCGACTTGCCGCAGCCGGACGGCCCGAGCAGCACGATGAACTCGCCATCGGCGACATCGAGATTGAGCGTCTCCAGGACGGTCACCGCGCCGAAATTCAGCGACAGGTCCTGGATCGAAACGCTGGTATCGTTGGCTGCTGTCATCGCCATCACCCCTTCACCGCGCCGGCGGCGATGCCGCGTACGAAAAGCTTGCCGGAAATGAAGTAGACGATGAGCGGCACAAGCCCGGTCAGGATGGTTGCGGCCATGTTGACGTTGTACTCCTTCACGCCTTGCACCGAATTGACGATGTTGTTGAGCTGCACCGTCATCGGATAGGTGTCGGGGCGGGTGTAGACGACGCCGAACAGGAAGTCGTTCCAGATGCCGGTCACCTGCAGGATGATGGCGACGACGAAGATCGGCAGCGACATCGGCAGCATGATGCGCAGGAAGATGCCCCAGAAGCCGGCGCCGTCGACGCGTGCCGCCCGGAACAGCTCTTCCGGCATCGATGCGAAATAATTGCGGAACAGCAGCGTCAGGATCGGCATGCCGAAAATGGAATGGACGATCACCAGCCCGCTGAGGCTGCCGTAGAGGCCGATCTCGCGCAGGATGATGACGATCGGATAGATCATCACCTGGTAGGGAATGAAGGCGCCGACGATCAGGATGATGAAGAACGTATCGGCGCCCTTGAAGCGCCAATTGGCCAGTGCATAACCATTCACCGAGGCGATGGCGATCGACAGCAGCACCGACGGCACGGTGATGCGCACCGAATTCCAGAAACCGCGCGAGAGCCCGTCGCAGTTGAGCCCGGTGCAGGCCGTTGACCACGCCTTGACCCACGGCTCGAAGGTGATCTCGAGCGGCGGTGAGAAGATGTTACCGAGCCGGATCTCCGGCATGCCCTTGAGCGAGGTGACGACCATGACATAGAGCGGCAAGAGGTAGTAGACCGCCATGACGAACAATGTGCCGTAGAGGAAGACGTTGCGGCGCGAAATCATGCGGCGCGGCTTTGGACCGTAGGGCCCGGCGACGTCCTGGCGCGCGCCGGCGGCAACGCTTGCTTGAGCGGTGATGTCTGCAATGCTCATTTGCGCCGCCCGAACTCGAGATAGGCCCAAGGCACGATGACGATCACCACCGAGAGCAGCATCATGGTCGAGGCGGCAAAACCCTGGCCGAGGTTCTGGGCGAAGAACATATAGTCGTAGACGTATTTGGCCGGCACTTCGGAGGCGATGCCCGGGCCGCCGCTGGTCTGGGCCACGACCAGGTCATAGACCTTGACGATGCCGGAAGCGATGATGACGAGCGTGGTGATGAAGACCGGCCGCATCATCGGGATGACGATGAACAGATAGGTCCTCCACATCGGGATCCCATCCACGCGCGCCGCCTTCCAGATGTCTTCGTCGATACCGCGCAGGCCGGCCAGCATCAGGCACATGATGAGCCCGGTGCCTTGCCACAGCGCAGCGATCGATATGCCGTAGATGACGATGCTGGAATTGTAGAGCGGGTCGAAGCTGAAGCTCGTCCAGCCTAAGTCCCGCACGACATGCTGGATGCCGAAATCCGGATTGAGCAACCACTGCCAGACCAGGCCGGTGACGATGAAGGAGAGCGCGAAAGGATAGAGGAAGATCGTGCGGAACGTGTCCTCGAAGCGGATCTTCTGATCGAGCAGCGCGGCAAGCAGAAAACCGATGACCAGCGAGGCCACCAGCGAGATCGCGCCGTAGATCAACAGGTTCTCGATCGAGATCAGCCAGCGCGGCGCCGCCCACAGGCGGTAATACTGGTCGAGCCCGACGAAATTCAGGCGCGGCAGGAGCTTCGAATTGGTGAAGGAATAGAGCACCGTCCAAACGGTGCCGCCGACGAAAACCACCATGGCGGTGAGGATCATCGGGATCGAGGCGACCTTCGCATTGAGGTTGCGGAACAGAAGGTTGGGGCGTTCGCTCTTGCTCATCTCGTCAGCCGGCTGGGTAAGGGCGGTGCATTCCCGGCCCTGCATTCGCAAGGCCGGGAATGAGGCGGGTTGCCTCCAGCGTCAGTCCGCCGAAGCGATGAGGTCGGCGAAGCGCTTCTGCGCGTCTTCGACGGTCAGTTCCGGCTTGGCGAAGAATTCGGCGAAAAGATCTTCCTTCTGCTTCTGGGTGTCCTGCGAAAGCAGCTGGTCCGTCCACGGTATGACCGCGCCCTTGGCGAGAATGGCGAGGCCCTTCTTCATGCAGTCGTTGGCCGCATTGAGATCGACGTCGCCGCGCACCGGCAGGGATCCCTTCTTCAGATTGAAGGCAACCTGCGTCTTGGGATCGAGCAGCGTCTCGGCCAGCACCTCCTGCGCCTTGCTCTTGTCGGCATCCTTGAGCAGCGGGAAATAGAAGGCGTCACCGCCCGTGGCTATCACCTCGTTCAGCCCAAGGCCCGGCAGGCAGGTATAATCCTTGCCGGCGGTCTTGCCGGCAACCTGGAACTCGCCCTGCGCCCAGTCGCCCATGATCTGGCCGCCGGCCTTTCCGGTGATGACCAGGTTCGTCGCCTGGTTCCAGTCTTGGACATTGGTGTTCTTCGCCATCTTGCGGGCATCGTCCGCGGCCTTGAAGACCTTGGCGACTTCGGGCCCGGCGGCGAACTTGGCATCCTTGTCCTTGTAGACCTTGAGGAACGTGTCCGTGCCGCCCACAGCCGCAAGCAGCACGTCGAAGGCACCGGAGGATTGCCAGGCCTGTCCGCCGACTGCGAGCGGGATGATGCCGGCCTTTTCCAGTGCCGGCGCTGCCGCCACGAATTCATTCCAGTCCTTCGGCAACGGCACGCCGGCCTTCGCGAAGGCTTCGTTGGACAGCCACAGCCACTGCCAGGAATGGATGTTGACGGGCACGCAATAGATCTTGCCGTCGATGGTGCAGCCGTCGAGCAGGCTCTTCGGCCGGACGACATCAGTCCACTTGCCCTTGGTGGCGACGTCGGTGAGGTCGCGCATCAGGCCGGCCTGCACCAGTTCCTCCGCCTGCCGGCCATGGTTGAACTGCGTGGCGCCCATCGGATCGCCACCGGTGATGCGGCTGATCATGATTGGCCGCGCCGTGCCGCCGGAACCGGCAATGGCGCCGTCCACCCAGCGATTGCCGGTCGCATCGAATGCCTTGGCAAGTTCCGCAACCGCCGCGGCCTCGCCGCCCGACGTCCACCAATGAGTGACTTCCAGGTCCGTTGCGGCCGCCTGGCCGGCAAACTGCAACGCGGCCGTCGCTGCCAGCGCAGCGGTCAAAAGTTTGTATCGCATTTCGGCTCCTCCCAGAATCTGAAACGTTACAGATTTTCGATACGGCAATTGCGCGGACTGTGCAACCCGTCAACGAAGCGCCCTCGATATTTTTTCGGATCGCGAACAAATTCGCATGAATGATCGCGCTTCCCATGCACTGCAGCATGGTTTGCTGCGGCGCAAACACCGAAATGCCGCTTGATACGGACAAAAGGCGGCGGCAGAGGCGATTTCTCCTGGAATCCCAATGCGTTTCGCAAAAGAACCATCCACCTCGCGGCGAGGGACATGTAACTCGATATGGCAATCTGTAACGTTTCAGTATATTGAGGCTTTGCCGGGGCTGGAACGCATATCGTACCGCTATGGCGGCGATTGCCGACATGGCTCGCGGCTGCTATGCGCCTGACGGGCGGGACGAATGGACAGACAGCGTACGGACAAGAACGGGGAGACCTCGGCACAGGGACGGCCGACGTTGAAGACGCTTGCCTTCATGACCGGGCTCGGCGTCACCACCGTGTCACGCGCCTTGAAGGATGCCCCGGAAATCGGCGCCGAAACCAGGCGTCGCGTCCAGCTGGTCGCCAAGCAGATCGGCTACCGGCCGAACCGCGCCGGCGTGCGTCTGCGCACCGGCAGGACCAATGTCATCAGCCTCGTGCTCAACACCGACCGCGAGATCATGAGCTTCGTCTCGGACATCATCTACGGCGTTTCGGAAGTGCTCGCCGAAACGCCCTATCACCTGATCGTCACGCCCTATTCCCGCTCGCAGGATCCGATGGAGCCGATCCGCTATCTCGTCGAGACCGGCTCGGCCGACGGAGTCATCATTTCGCGCACCCAACCGAACGATCCGCGCGCCCGCTACATGCTCGAGCACGGCATGCCCTTTGCCACGCATGGGCGCACCGACATGGGCCTCGTCCATCCCTACCATGACTTCGACAACCATGTTTTCGCGATGGAAGCCGTGCGCCGGCTGGCGAGCATGGGCAGGCACAAGCTGGCGCTTCTGTCGCCACCGCCCGGGCTGACCTATTATGGCCACACGCTGAACGGCTTTGCCGATGCGCTAAGCGAGGTCGGAGCCAGCGAAATTCCGTTCAACACTGTTTCCATCGATCACACGATCGAGCAGATCAGGACCAGGACCGCGCAGGTGATGCGCCGCGAGAACAGGCCGGACGGCTTCGTCAGCAGCGCTGCCGCCGCGACACTGGCGATCGTCGCCGGCATCGAGGATGCCGGCCTCAAGCTTGGCCGCGACGTCGATGTCGTGTCCAAGCAGTCGTCGGACCTGTTGCACCTGTTCCGGCCGGAATTGCTCGTCGTCAACGAGAACTTCCGCCTGGCCGGCTCCGATCTCGCCCGCTCCGTGCTCGGCTGGATCGGCGGCGCCGCACCCGGCTCGTTGCAGCGCCTGGTCGCCACCAGCGAGGTTCGGGCGTTCAGCCCGCCGGTTTCCGTTTAGGCCCTTGGGTTAACCAGCCGCACCGCTTCCCCACGGCCCATGGAACGCGCCTTTGTCGTCGATACGCTCGAAGCCGTGCGCGCCGAAAAAGTCGCGCTGCGCCTGGATCAGGTTCGAGGTGCCGCGGCCCTGGCGGTAACTGTCGAAATAGGCAAGTGCGGAAGACAGCGCCGGAACCGGCGAGCCGGCCTCCGAAGCCCTCGCCACGATGCGCCGCAGCGACGGATGCGCTTCCTGCATCAGCGCGATGAAGGCCGGGGCCATCAGGAGGTTGGTCGAGGCGCCGCCCTTGCTGAAGGCCTCCGCCATGGTGTCGAGCATCTGCGAGCGGATGATGCAGCCGGCGCGCCAGATCCTGGCGATGGTCGGCATCGGCAGGTTCCAGTTGAATTCCTTGGAGGCGCCGCTCATCACCGCAAAACCTTGGGCGTAGGCGGCGATCTTGCCGGCGAACAGCGCCAGTTCGAGATCATGCAGCAATTCGTCCTTGTCGCCGGAAATCTTCGTCACGCCGGCGCTGCCATAGGCCTTTTCCGCCGCCAGCCGCTCGTCCTTGATCGACGAAAGCACGCGCGCCGCAACCGCCGCCTCGATCGCCGTCGCCGGGATGCCGAGTTGTTGCGCCTCGATGACCGACCATTTGCCGGTGCCCTTCTGGCCGGCGCGGTCGAGGATGATGTCGACCACCGGTTTGCCGGTCTTCGGATCGTCTGATGCCAGCACCTTGGCGGTGATCTCGATCAGGTAGGAATTGAGCCGGCCCTTGTTCCAGTTGGAAAACACCGTGCCGATCTCCTTCGGCCCCATGCCTAGGCCGTCGCGCAGGATGCCGTAGATCTCCGCGATCATCTGCATGTCGGCATATTCGATGCCGTTATGGATGGTCTTGACGAAATGTCCCGCGCCGTCGGTGCCGAGCCATGCCGCGCAGGGCTCGTCCTTGAACTTGGCGGAGATCGCCGTCAGCACCTTCTCGACGCGCTTCCAGGAGTCCTCCGTGCCGCCGACCATGATCGACGGCCCGTGGCGCGCGCCCTCCTCGCCGCCGGACACGCCCATACCGATGAAGGTGAGGTCCGAGCTGGAAAGCTCGGAGAAGCGCCGCATCGTGTCGCGGAAATTGGCGTTGCCGGCGTCGATGACGATGTCGTTGGCCGACAGCACGCCGCGCAGAGCCGCGACCTGTTCGTCGACCGGCTTGCCGGCCAGCACCATGATGATGATTGGACGCGGCGGCCGGATCGCGGCGGCGAGTTCTTCCAGGCTGTAGCAAGGCACGATCATGTCCCTGAGCGCGCCGGCATTCTCGATGAAAGCGTCCGTGCGCGCCCTGGTGCGGTTGAAGACGGCGATGCGGTGCCCATGCTCGGCGATGTTGAGCGCCAGGTTGGAGCCCATCGTGCCAAGGCCGATCAGGCCGATTTCGGCATTTTCCATCGTTTCTTCCCTGCTTTCGGATCTTTGTTGGTTCGAGCCCGCGATTTGCGGGGATGCCCATTCTTCACGGGATGCCATTCTTCACGGGATGCCATTCTTCACGGGATGCCATTCTTCACGGGATGCCATTCTTCACGGGATGCCATTCTTCACGGGATGCCATTCTTCACGTGATGATTGACGGGCCTTTCGGGCCGCGTCAACCGCCTCGCCGAATTGTGTTGCGCGGATGGCCGGCCAAGCTCGTGTCGGTCCGGCCTTACGGCCTGATATCGACAGGCGCCTCGATCTTCACCATCTGAAAATCCGAGACCAGTATGTCGATGCGCACTGTCCACCGGCCGGGCACCGGGATGACGAGGTTGTCGACGCGCCAGCTGCCGTCGCCGGGCTTGCTCGCAGCGCGCTTCAGCGGCTCGATGCCGGAATCGGGCTTTGACAGCACAAGCGTCACCTCCTTGGCGTCGAGCGGGCCGAAATCGCCGCTCATGATGACCATCGAAGCAACGACCGGGCCGGCATGGCCGGGAGTGATGCTGAGATCGGCCATCGCTTGCAGCGCGTGGATATGGACCGACACCGGTTGCGCTGCCGCAATCGCCAGGGCTCGTGGCGGCGGTGTGAAGCGCCAGCCCGCGGCAACGCCGAAAATAGTCAACACGATCAACATCTCGACGCCGATCGAGCGGACCAGCCGGCGTTGAACTTCCGTCGATCCCGCCTCGGCCGATGCCGTAAGTTTCCAGCGATTGACGGCGGCGAGCGTGAACAGAAAGACCAACAGCCCCAGCTTGATCAGCAGCAGCCTTCCATAGGCGGTGTCGACCAATGCCGCGGGTGTTTGCACCTGGATGACGGCAAGCACGATGCCGGCAGAGGCAAGCACGGCCACCACCGGCAGGATCGCCCAAGAAAACCGCCGCAGGAATGGCGTGGCCCCCGCCGATTGCCCCTTCAGCGCCAGCCCGAGTGGGACCAATGCGCCGGCCCACAACGCGATGCAGACCCCATGCAGGAACACCATCGGCCGCGTCAGCCATTGCGGTTCGGCGGCACTGGCATGGCCGCTGGCGGCAAGGGCAACCCCCACCCCGGCCAGACCGGCCAGCGCCAATGGTTTGGCGGTGGCGCGGGGACCGGCCAGCGACAGCAGGCCAAGCCCCAGCGCGATCAGCGCGACCAGTACTGTCCAGCCGAAACTGGTACCGAGCCCGGTCCGCCAGATGACCGATTGTGCCAGATGGGAGAGCGGCGCCCCCAATGCATCAAGCCCCTGCAAGCCGAGCGACAGGCACGTTGCGACCAGCCCGCTCAGGATTGCAACTGCAACGAAGCGCTGCCCGGCACGGGCACTTCCGGCCAACCAGGCAAGCGCGAAGGTGCCACCAACGCCGAGGAAAAGGCCGACGTAGAGAAAGATTTTGCTCGCCCAGATAGCCGACCGCAACGGCCAGTCGACAACTTCGGATACGGCGGGCGGCTCGCTGGGCGCGCCGATGGAAAACAGCAGGGATCCGCCGACGGGATGACCGTCTGCGGAGATGACGCGCCAGCTCAAGACATGTGTGCCGGATTTGAGCGGCTGCGGATTGTCGATCTCGACGGTCTGGTCGCTGAGACGGAAGGATGACAGCGGAACCGGCGTTCCGTCGGGCCTCACCAGGGTCAACACCAGCGGCGAGACCGGCTCGCTAAAGGTGAGCGAGAACTGTGCCGGCCCCTGTTCCAGCACCGCGCCATCGGCCGGATCGGTCGTGATCAGCGCGGCATGGGCAAAGGCCTGATTTGGCCCGGTCATGATGGCAAGAAACACGATCAGGGCCAGCGGGCCGACGACCAGCCGGCCGGCGCGGCGGCCGGCCATGCAAGCCGTTTGCAAGAAGGACGTCGTGCTCATGTCACCGCCAAGGAGAATAGCGGCGCGCTGGTCTGAGCGCGCCGCCCAAAAAATCATTTCTTCGGCAACAGCTTGATGCCGGGTGCCGGGTTTTCCAGCGCGTCCTCATCCTGGCCGGCTGCCGGGATTTCGATCCAGCGGTCGGCGGCCCCATCGCATTCCTGCACAACCGGGAAGTAAAGCTTCTGGCCGACAGGGAGATCCGCCGTCAGCGTCGCGCGGAAGACGAACTCGTCGTAGAATTCATCTGGCAGGCTGCCGCCGCTCCAGTCGACCTCCTTGACCCCGTCGGTCACCGCCTGACCGTAGAGCTGGTAGGATTTGTCGTACTTGCCCTTCTTGGCCTGCAGCGTCCAGCCAGGCTTCGGCATCGGCTTCACCGCGATCACCCCTTCCGGAATCTGCACGCGCACGGCGGTCGTCGCCTTGCCGTCGCAGCCATGCGGCACCCGCAAAACGGCCTTGTAGGTCGAGCCGACCGCCGCCTCCTGGGTTTCGAACGTGACATGCGCGAAGGCAGCACTGGTTCCGAGCGCGAGAAGTGCGCCGGCTGACAAAAGATATTTGTTCATGATGGTCCCTCGGATTTTCAAAATTTGTCAACTGGCGCGGTCAATTGGCGTGATCGTCCATGGCGCCACCGCCCATGCCTTCGACAGCGAAATCGACGCTGACGGCGCCGGCCTTTTCGAAGGTCAGGACGGCTGAGAACTTTTCGCCCTGTTTGGGTTGTCGCTTCAGGCCGATGAACATCAAATGATAGCCGCCAGGCGCAAGGGCTACCTTGCCGCCGGCCGGAATTTCCAGGCCACCGGCAACCGGCCGCATGGTCATGACGCCGTCCTTGACGCCCATCTGATGCAGCTCGGCCTTTTCAGAGACATCGGAGGAAATCGACACCAGCCGGTCCGGCGCACTGCCGTTGTTGGTGATGGTGAAATAGCCGCCGGCCACCTTGGCGCCGGCCGGCGTGGCGCGCGACCAGGGGTGGCCGATCTCGAGATCGCCAACCTTGAACTCATGCGCGAGGACGGACTGGGCGCCTGTGAACAGCAGCGCAAGAGCCAGCACGGCAATGCCGACACGCTCTTCGATGCTTCGTAGAATGCCGCCGGGCATAAGACGCGCGGCGTCAGGGAAAAAATAGGACATGGTTGCTCCATGAAGTGAAGGTCGCGCCGTTGCCGGTCGCGAGCAGTTTGATCTTTGGATGGGTACGCCCACGAAAGGTTTCGCCGGGCAAACAGGCTCAGGCCGTCAGCGGCGGCGCGCGCGGGTTCGACGGCGAGCGCTCACGCGCAAAGTCGAGATGGATGGCGGCCGGAAAGACAAAGGCGACCGTTTTGAAGGAAAGGCTGCTCAGCGCCAGGCCAGCACCGGGCGGCGGCGCAAAGGCCGCCGAAACCATGCTGCAGCCGAGCACGCAGCATGCCGGAAGATGGGACGGCGGCTGGTTGTCGCCGGGAAGCTGGGTTGCGCCCTCATGGGTGCAGATGACGTTGCCGAAGGCGTCGAGCTGCGATGCATTGGGACCGGTGCCGAAGGCGAATGCTCCGAGCGTCGACTGGAGCAACAGCAGATAGGCCGCGACCAGCGCGACCGGCATGCTCCACCGTCTCCTCGATACGCTCAAAGCCCTGCCTCTTCGCAGCAATGCGACATTCCTAGCACGGGGCTGGCGGGTGGAAAATCGCCAAATCGCCGCGGCGCCGACACGGCAGGCTCAATGCATGTCGCCCAAAAGTGTATAGCGGTTTTGGGACAACGACATGCATGAAACGAGACTCTGAGCCGCGATGCGGCTCAGGATTTTTGCAGCGACCGGCTCTCCGGGATTGAGGTCAGCAATGTCTGGCGCGCCGACTTCAGGTGCCTGCGGCAAGCGGCGTCGACCTTGCCGAGATCGCGTGATTTCAGCGCCTCTATGTAGACCAGATGCTCACCGATCGCGACTTCGTTGCGCTCGCGTTCCTGCGCCTTGTTCCACTGGTAATGGTAGTGGAAGATCATGGCGATGACATCGTAGAAATCGACGATGAAGCGGTTGCGCGACGCCCGGTGGATCAGCCGGTGGAAGCGCTCGTCGAGTTCGGAGAACTCGGTGAAGCGGGTGGCGATGTCGTTTGCCAACTGGCGATGCTCGTCTTCCAGGCGGTCGAGATCGGTCCAGACCGCGCTGTCCTGCGGTAAAGCGGCAAAGGCAGCCGCCGAGCGCAGTTCGAACATTTCGCGGATTTCGGTCAGCTCCAGCGCGAAGGCACGCGTAAAGCCCTTCAGCACCCAGTGACTGTTGCGACGCTTCTCGATCAGACCGAAGCGGGAGAAGCGGATCAGGAACTCGCGCACGCTGGTGGTGCCGACGCCGATCTCGCGCGCCAGTTCGAGCTCGTTGATCTGCATGCCGGCCTCGGCGCCACCGGCCAGCAGCCGTCTCATAAACGACCGCTCGATGATCTCGGCCAGCGTGTCGGTCTCTTCCTCGGGGAAGAAATCAGCGGGACGTGGTTCGCGCAGCACCGTCTTGGCGCGTTTGTTCCAGGCAATCAGCCCGGTCTCTTCCATGCGCGCAAGAATGGTGCGGACGGTGGTGCGGCTGACGCCAAGCAAGGTGCCCAGTTCCGGCTCCGAAGGCAGGCTGCGCGTTTCATCGAGCAGCCGCAGGCAGCGGTTGTAGGCATCCTTGTAGACGTTGTTGCTCTTCGACATCCCTGATCCGTTGCACGCCGTCGCTTGCGGCGGCCGGCTTGAAGCGCAATATGACGTTCCCATGACCCTGAAAAGCGAAATCGCTTTCCGGAAAAACCCAAGGACATGCGGAACCCCCAGCGAAAAAACAATTGACGCAAAACTGTTTTTTCACGATAAAAGACATTATCTCTAAACAGGCGCGTGTCAATCCGCCCGCGCAACCCAGGATCACCCAGGAAACCGCCCGTGAACGCCTCCAACAGCATTCTTCTGTCCCCCGCCGACAATGTCGCCGTCGCCAATGGCCGCATCGAGATCGGCACCGCGCTGCCGGGCGGTGCCGTCGCCACCGCGCTGATCGAGCCCGGCCACAAGGTGGCGATCAAGCCGATCGCCGCCGGCGAGGCCGTGGTCAAATACGCCCAGGCGATTGGTCGCGCGACACAGGACATCGCAGCGGGCGAGCACGTTCATTCGCACAATCTGGTTTTCGAATCCGGTCGCTTGCCGGTCGTGCCGCCGAGCGAGGCCGAGCACGCGACGGAGGCAGACCGCGCCCGCACCTTCATGGGCTATCGCCGCGCCGATGGCCGCGCCGGCACGCGCAACTTCATCGGCATCATCGCCAGCGTCAATTGCTCGGCCACCGTCTGCCATTCCATCGCCGATACCGCCAACCGGACCCTGCTGCCGAAATATCCCGGCATCGACGGCTTCGTGCCGATCGTCCACGGTCAGGGCTGCGGCATGAGCGGCACCGGCGACGGCATGATGGTGCTGCACCGCACGCTTGCCGGCTATGCCCGCCATCCCAACTTCGGCGGGGTGTTGATGGTCGGCCTTGGCTGCGAGGTCAACCAGGTCACCCTCTACGGCCAGAAGGGTGTCGCTGCCGGCAAACGCCATTTCAACATCCAGGACGCCGGCGGTTCGCGCAAATCGGTTGAAAAGGCAATGGGCGTGCTGGCCGAGATTGCCGAGGAAGTCGGCCAGTTGAAGCGTGAGCCGATCCCGGTCAGCGAGATCGTCGTCGGCCTGCAGTGCGGCGGCTCGGACGGCATGTCGGGCATTACGGCCAACCCGGCGCTGGGTGCTGCCGTCGACATCCTGGCCGGCGTCGGCGGCATCGGCATCCTTTCCGAGACGACCGAGATCTACGGCGCCGAACATCTTCTTGCCTACCGCGCGGCAACGCCGGAGATCGCGCAGAAGCTCGATGGTTTCGTGAAGTGGTGGGAGGATCACGTCGCCAAGCATGGCGCCTCGATCGACAACAACCCCTCGCCCGGCAACAAGCGCGGCGGCCTCACCACCATCCTGGAAAAGTCGCTGGGTGCCGTCGCCAAGGGCGGCCAGACGCCGCTCAACGGTGTCTTCGGCTATGCCGAAAAAGTCACCGGCAGTGGCTTGGTGTTCATGGACACGCCCGGCTACGACCCGGTCTCGGCGACCGGCCAGGTGGCGGGCGGCGCCAACGTCATCGTCTTCACCACCGGCCGCGGCTCCTGCTTCGGCTGCCGCCCGACGCCGTCGATCAAGGTCGCCACCAACTCGACGATGTACCACCAGATGGAGGAGGACATGGACGTCAATTGCGGCGTCATCGCCTCGGGTGAAAAGACCATCGCCGGCATGGGTCGCGAGATCTTCGAACTGATCGTCGAGACGGCTTCCGGCCGCAAGACCAAGAGCGAGGACTTCGGCTACGGCGACAACGAGTTCGTGCCCTGGCATCTGGGCGCAACACTTTAGATTTTACTGATATAAAGTAGACTGCGCGCCGGTCAGCGGCGGGCCACGGGGAGGTTGTGCATGGAAAGACGCCGCATCGGCCAGACAGCGCTGGAAGTCACCGAGGTCAGCTTTGGCGGCGCTGCACTTGGCGGCCTTTACCGCGCCTGTTCGCGCGAAGCGGCGATGGAGACGCTGCAGGGCGCCTGGGATGCCGGCCTGCGCTATTTCGACACCGCACCCTTTTACGGTTTCGGACTGTCGGAGCGCCGCTTCGGCGACTTCCTGCGCTACAAGCCGCGCGATTCCTATGTGCTGTCGACCAAGGTCGGCCGGCTGTTCCGCCCGGTGCCGGGCGATCAGGTTCCCGATCACTCCTATGTCGATCCGCTGCCCTTCGCGCTCGACTACGACTATTCCTATGACGGCATTATGCGGTCGGTCGAGTTCAGCTATGCGCGGCTTGGCCTAAACAGGATAGACATCCTGTTTGTCCACGACATCGGCGCCTACACCCATGGTGTCGAGAAGACCAAGCTGCACTTTCGCGACCTGATGGACGGTGGCCTCAAGGCACTCGAAGAGCTGAAACGGTCCGGCGTCATTTCCGCCTATGGGCTTGGCGTCAACGAGGTGCAGATCTGTCTGGACGTGATGCGCGAGGCGCCGCTCGACTGCATCCTGCTCGCCAGCCGCTATTCCTTGCTCGACCGCAGTGCCGAAGCGGAGTTGCTGCCCCTATGCCGGGCGCGGCAGACCTCCTTGGTCATTGGCGGCGTGTTCAACTCCGGCATCCTGGCGACCGGGCCGGTGCAAGGCGCGCATTTCGACTACCGCCCTGCCAGCCATGACGTGCTCGACCGCGTCGGCGCAATGGAAAGGATCGCCACCGAGGGTGGCTATCCGCTCGCCGCCGCCGCGTTCCAATTCCCCTTGCATGAACCTGCCGTCGCCACCGTGCTGACCGGCACCGCCAAGCTGGCGAACCTGACGCGCAACCTCCAACTGCTCGACATCGACGTGCCGGAGACGGAATACGCCAGATATCGTCCCCACACGCTGGTGCAGGAGCTCGCGTGAACCTTCATATTCTTGCGGCATCTGGAGGAATGGATATTCCATATTGACGAAACGGTGGAATTAATATTCCATGTATTCCCGAAACGGAACGGAAGCGTGACGACGTCAATGGGGAGCAGCGCGGTGGATTTGCTTTTGCCAGACCTCGCAAGGAAGGATCAAACACCGCTTGCATCGATCTGTTCGATGCATTATCAAAACATGGCAATTGTTTTTTATTGATAAAGTTCTGTTTGGGCCACGCCTATCCGGACGGAGCTTCCGTAACGTTCACCGGGCGACTTTAGGGAGGAAACCTCATGAAATTCGCGACCAGCATTCTCAACCGCCGCGCCGTCATGGCGCTGGCAGCAGCTTCGATGCTCGCCGGCGTCATGCATTCGGCGCCGGTTTCGGCGGCGGACGTCACCATTCCGATCATCGTCAAGGATACCACGTCGTTCTACTGGCAGATCGTTCTGGCCGGCGCCCGCAAGGCCGGCAAGGATCTCGGCGTCAACGTGCCGGAACTCGGTGCCCAGGCTGAAACCGACGTCAACGGCCAGGTCTCGATCCTCGAGAACGCCGTTGCCAGCAACCCGGCGGCCATCGTCATTGCGCCGACCGAGTTCAAGGCGCTTGGCAAGCCGATCGATGAAGCCGCTGCCAAGGTCAAGGTCATCGGCATCGACTCCGGCGCCGACTCCAAGGCCTTCACCTCGTTCCTGACCACCGACAACGTCCAGGGCGGCCGCGTCGCTGCCGACGGCCTCGCAGCCGCCATCGGCGCCGCCAACGGCGGCAAGATCGAGGGCGACGTCGCCCTGATCACCAACGCACCGGGCGCCGGCTCGCTCGAACAGCGCAAGCAGGGCTTCACCGAACAGCTGGCCGCCAAATATCCGGGCCTCAAGCTGGTCGCCGACAAATACGCCGACGGTCAGGCCACCACCGGCCTCAACATCGCCACCGACCTGATCACCGCCAACCCGAACCTCAAGGGCATCTTCGCTTCCAACCTGATCATGGCGCAGGGCGTCGGCCAGGCTGTCGCGGAAAACAGCCTTGGCGGCAAACTGGCGCTGGTCGGTTTCGACAGCGACGAGAAGCTGATCAAGTTCCTCAACGACGGCGTCATTTCCGCCCTCGTCGTCCAGGATCCGTACCGGATGGGCTATGACGGCATCAAGACCGCACTCGCCGCCTCCAAGGGCGAGAAGGTCGAAGCCAATGTCGACACCGGCGCCAATCTGGTGACCAAGGACAACATGAAAGACCCCAAGATCGACGCGCTGCTCAATCCGAAGCTCTGAGCCGTCGCATCCGCAATCGTCTCCGGGGCACCTCGCCCCGGAGACACAAGCTGCCGCACTAACGGCTTGGCAATCCGCACGCCTGAGCCAGGCTGTTTTCGAGGCATATCCCTGCCTCGCCGCGTGCCAATCGTGAGGCCAGCCTGGGGAGCCATCCGGGAGGCCAATCTGGGAGGATTGTCATGATTTCGACGGCGCAGGAACTGCATCCCGCACCCGTCCTGGAACCGGGGCGGACCATCCTCGAATTGCGCGGGCTGGAGAAGCGCTATCCCGGCACCCACGCGCTGAAGCCGGTCAACCTCGCCTTCAAGTCCGGTGAGATACACGCCATCGTCGGCGAGAACGGCGCCGGCAAATCCACGCTCATCAAGCTTCTGACCGGCGTCATGCCGCGCACCTCCGGAGAGATCGCCTGGGAGGGCCAACCGGCCGCCCTGGCGACGCCGCACGAGGCGATGGCGCTCGGCATCAATGCCGTGCACCAGGAAGTCGTGCTGTGCCGTCACCTGACGGTCGCCGCCAACATGTTCCTCGGCGAGGAGAATTCGCGCTTCGGCATCCTGCAGCAGCGCGCCATGGTCAGGCAGGCGCAGACGATCATCGACGACCTCGGCTTCGACCTGCCGGCGCATGTCACGCTTGGCGACCTGACCATCGGCCAGCAGCAGCTGATAGCCGCCGCCCGTGCCACCGTGCGCGGCACCAAATTCCTGATCTTTGACGAGCCGACCGCCTACCTCACCCGCAAGGAGGCCGACCAGCTCTTCACCCTGATCCGCCGGCTGAAGGGCGAAGGCGTGACGATCATCTACATCAGCCACCGCATGGAGGAAGTGTTCGAGCTCGCCGACCGTGTTTCCGTGCTGCGCGACGGCACGCTGGTCGGCACCCGCAACATCGCCGAGACCAACGATGCCGAACTGGTCAAGATGATGATCAACCGCTCGATCGAGCAGGTCTATCACAAGGAGCATTTCACGCCGGGCGCCGCCATCATCGAGGCGAGGAACCTGTCCGGCAAGGGCTTCGAGAATGTCTCGATGACGGTACGCGCCGGCGAGATCGTCGGACTCTATGGCCTGATCGGCGCCGGACGCAGCGAGTTCGTCACCACGCTTTACGGCCGCCACCGCAAATCCGCCGGCCAGATCTTCTGGGACGGCAAGGAGGTGCAGGTCAATTCCGAACATGACGCGATCAAGCTCGGCATGGCGCTGGCGCCGGAGAGCCGCCGCGACCAGGGCCTCTGCCTCAACCTGCCGGTCGGCTTCAACCTGAACCTCCCGATCTACAAGCGTATCTCGAACAATCTGCTGATTTCGAGCACGCAGGAGAAGACGCAGGCCGATCGCCAGATCGCCGATCTGCGCATCAAGACACCGACGCGCGGCGCGCTGGCATCCAGCCTGTCGGGCGGCAACCAGCAGAAGATCGTCATCGGCAAATGGCTGGCGCACGGCGCCAAGCTGTTCATCTTCGACGAACCGACGGTCGGCGTCGATGTCGGCACCAAGGCCGAGATCTACCGCCTGTTCGGCGCACTTTTGTCAAAGGGCGCCGGCATCATCCTGATCTCGTCCTATCTGCCGGAAGTCTATGAACTCGCCGACACGCTGCATGTGTTCCGGCGCGGAAAACTGGTGGCGACGCACGGTTTTCACGCCGCCAGCCACGAGGATATTCTCACGCAGGCGCTCGCCGAGAAACAAGAAAAGCTGGGAGGACAGATATGAGCACCGAGGCGATCGCCGTCGAAAAACCGAAGCGCAACTATAATGTCCTGTTTGGGCTGACACTTTTGGCGCTGCTGGTTCTGCTCTGGATCCTTCTCTCCGTGGCGACGACGAGCTTCGCCTCCGCCAACAACATGGCCAATCTCTTGCGCCAGGGCTCGATGATCGCCATCATGGCGGTCGGCCAGACTTTCGTCATCATCACCGGCGGCATCGACCTGTCGGTCGGCGCCGTGGTCGGTTTCGCCACCGTGGTCGTGGCCATGATGATCAATGCCGGCTTCCCCATCTGGCTCGCCATTCTGGTGACGCTGCTGGTCGGCGTCGCCATCGGCATGTTCCACGGCTTCGGCATCGTCAAGATGGGCCTGCCGCCCTTCATCATCACGCTGGCAACGCTGACCTCGCTGCGCGGCATCGGCCTTTTGATGACCAACGGCAATTCGATCAACATCAACAGCGACACCTTCACCGCCTTCTCGCGCAATTCCTTCATCGGCATCCCCAACCTGTTCTGGATGGTGATCCTGGTCGGCATTCCGGCCTATATCTTCCTGCACCACAGCCGCTGGGGCCGATACCTGTTTTCGGTCGGCTCCAACGCCGAGGCCTCGCGCCTGTCCGGCGTCAATGTCCAGCGCACCATCTACATGGCCTACACGCTGTCGGGCCTGTGCGCCGCCTTTGTCGGCGTGCTGCTGGCCGCCCGCATCGGCATCGGCAACCCGACGCAGGCCGAGGGCTGGGAATTGCAGGCGATCGCGTCTTCGGTCATCGGCGGCACCTCGCTGTTCGGCGCAGTCGGCTCGGTGCATGGGCCGCTGCTCGGCGCCTTCATCCTGGCCACCATCAACAACGGCGCCAACCTGCTCAACGTCAACTCGTTCTGGCAGCGCATCGTCACCGGCGCGCTGATCATCATCATCGTCTACTTCGACGGCCTGCGCCGCCGCGGCAAGTAGCGACCCCGCAATCAACCGCTGGTCCGCCACACCAACGGGCCGGCGATTTCATGACTGGATTAGCGCATGAAAGCCGTCCTCTGCCGTTCGCCCGGCGATCTTGTTCTTGAAGACCGGCCCGCACCAGAGGCACCGCCTCCCGGCTGGGCGCTGGTGGCGGTCAGCCATGTCGGCATCTGCGGCACCGACTACCACATTTTCGAGGGCAAGCACCCGTTCCTCGCCTATCCCCGCATCATGGGCCATGAGGTGTCGGGAACGATCGTCGAGACCGGCGACGGCGTCGATCTTGCCGTTGGTGAGCCCGTGGTGATCAACCCCTATCTTTCCTGCGGCAAGTGCATCGCCTGTCGGCACGGCAAGCCCAATTGCTGCGTCAGGATCGAGGTGCTGGGCGTGCATCGAGACGGCGCCATGTGCGAACGGATCCTGGTGCCGGCGCAAAATCTCTATCCCGCCAACGGCCTTTCGCTGGCCGACGCCGCCGCAGTCGAGTTCCTGGCCATCGGCGCGCATGCAGTGCGGCGCGCCCGCGCCGACCCCGGCGCCCGCACGCTGGTCATCGGCGCTGGCCCGATCGGGCTCGGCACCGCCATCTTCGCCCGCATCGCCGAACTGGACGTGACACTGCTCGACATGAGCAGTGAAAGGCTCGCCTTCGCTGCAAATGAGCTTGGTTTCCAGACCCTCGACGGGTCGCGCGGCGCGGTGCCCGATCTGGTCAGGGAAGCGACATCAGGCGAAGGCTTCGATGTCGTCTTCGACGCCACCGGCAACACCCAGTCGGTGCAGTCGGCCTTCGCCCATGTCACGCATGGCGGAACGCTGGTGCTGGTCTCCGTCGTCAAGGACGACATCAGCTTTTCCGATCCGGAATTCCACAAGCGCGAGATGACGCTGATCGGCAGCCGCAACGCCTTGCGCGCCGACTTCGATCACGTCGCCGCCTCGATCCGCAACGGCGCCGTTCCCCTGGCCAAGCTCGTCACCCACCGCACCACACTCGCCGGCACGCCGCATGATCTTGCTCGTTGGGCACACGAGAAATCCGGCCTGATCAAGGCTGTGATCGAGGTCGGGTCATAACATGGCAGGCGGCGAACCCGGCCCGAATTGACGACGCCCCGCGTAGGTCGACCCCCACTCCGTCTCGGCTTCGCCGAGCCACCTCTCCCCCGATCGACGGGGTAGAGGAAGGGTGCGAGCCTATTGCAGCCAACGCTCTTCAACCAGACTCCCTCCTTCTCCCGCCGCCAGCGGGCTCCCTTCCTCTCCCTCCGGAGGGGGGAGAGGTGGCTCGGCGAAGCCGAGACGGAGTGGGGGAAGCCGGTCCTCAAATGCGCCGACGCTGACAAGTGAGCGCGACCGAACTGGTCTGATATCAGCGTGAGTCAGATAAATCACTGTCTCGTATAAGGCCGGCGCTCCCTACAGCGCCGACAGCTTCAGTTCCACCCGTTCCGCCGGAAACCTGGACTCCGAAAACTGGATCGGCTGGCCGTCCGGCGTGACGTTGACGGCGACCGTGACCAGTACGATGGCGCCCGGCTGCAGATCGAGGTCGGCAAGGTCCGCCGCATCGGCATGGCGCGCCGACAGCACGGTCGATTGCCGGAGATAGTCGTCGATGCCGAAACGCGCCAGCGAGGCGGTGATCGAGCCTGTTTGCGCCATCGCGGCATCGATGCCGGCAAAGCGCCGGGCCTCGAACCAGCCGGCAGCGCGCGACACCGGCCGTCCGTCGGCTTCGCCGCGCGTTTCCAACCGGATCACATCGGCTCCCCTGGCAAGGCCAAGGCCCTCGGCGACGCGCTGGCTGGCCGGCTCGACCGACGAGGCGAGCAGGACGATGTGCCGTTCCGTCGTTTGCCCTTGCAGCCCGGTCGAAAAACGCGTGCGCGCCCCGATCGGATAGGACAGCCGCTTGCGCGACAGTACGAAGGTGCCGCGCCCCTGCTCGGCCCGCAGCACGCCTTCCCTTACAAGGGCTGATATGGCGCTGCGCACTGTGTGGCGGTTGACGCCATAGCGCTCTGCCAGCGCCACCTCCGGCGGCAGTGCTGCATTCTCCATGAAATCGCCTATGGCGATCGCATGCAGGATCTTGTCGGCGATCTGCCGCCACAGCGAAACGCCACTGCGCCGCTCGATGCTGTCCGCTGCCAGCCGCCCGACCATCATTGCCCCAACCTTCCAGCGCCCAGTCTTCTATCGCTGTCATCCACCCGTCATGGACACGCGTTAGATAATAGTGATAATTTGTATAGTTGTCTATATCAATAGACAAATTGACCAAGAGGAATGCTGCTGATGCGAGGACAGGAAGCCCGCGACCAGGCCGAGCGCAAGGCCGCCATGGCGACACTGGCGCAATCCAGCGGCGATGACATCGTCCGGCTCTGGAACCAAGCCGGACTGCCTTCGGACGCCGAGTTGCTGCGCGGCCCCGAAACCGGCCTTGTCACCCTGCGCGGCCGCATCGGCGGCGGCGGCGCTCCTTTCAATGTCGGCGAGGCGACCGTTACCCGCGCCACCGTCCGGCTGCCCTCCGGGCAGGTCGGCCATTGCTATGCGCTTGGCCGCGACAAGCAGAAGGCGAAGCTGGCGGCCATTGCCGACGCGCTGTGGCAGGACCCTGCCCGCCGCAATGAGGTCGAGACCGGGCTGATAGCGCCCCTGCGGTCGGCTCTGACCGCAGCGCATGAAAAACGCCGCGCCGAGACGGCGGCAACGAAGGTGGATTTCTTCACCATGGTTCGCGGAGAAGACTGATGGACATTGCAGCGCAATCGATCGAGGGCGGTTTCGCCGATCCGGTCTTCAATGCCCAGACGGTGTTCCGCGCGGTCATGGACGCAATGGCGCGGCCAGGCAGCGTGCAGCCGCTGCCGGCCTTCGCCCGCCCGCCGGCGCCGCTCTCGGCGACCGCCGGCGCCATCGCATTGGCGCTGTGCGACAACGACACCCCGCTCTGGCTCGACCAGACCCTGCAAGCTTCCACCGCGATCAGACCCTGGCTTGGGTTCCACACCGGCGCGCCATTGGCCAACACACCGGCCGATGCGCATTTCGCCTTCATCGCGGCCCCGGCCGAGATGATGTCGCTCGATGGTTTTTCGCAGGGCACCCAGGACTATCCCGACCGTTCGACCACGCTGATCCTGCAAGTCGGCGATCTCGTGTCCGGCACGCCGCTGTTGCTTGGAGGTCCCGGCATCGAAACCAGCGCCACGATCGCGCCGGCACAGATGCCGCGCCATTTCGTCGAGCAGTGGAAGCAGAACATCAAGCGCTTTCCGCGCGGCGTCGACATCATACTCGCCACATCAGATGGCATTGCCTGCCTGCCGCGCACGACGCGCATCAAGACGATGGAGGCGTAAAAAATGTATGTCGCGGTAAAAGGCGGCGAAGCCGCAATCGCCAACGCCCACAGCCTGCTGGCCGACCGCCGACGCGGCGACCGTTCGGTGCCGGCCCTTCGCCTCGACCAGATCGTCGAGCAGCTGGCGCTCGGCGTCGACAGGGTGATGAGCGAAGGCTCGCTCTACGACCGTGAGTTGGCGGCACTCGCAATCGTCCAGGCGCGCGGCGACCTGATCGAGGCGATCTTCCTGGTGCGCGCCTATCGCACCACGCTGCCGCGCTTCGGCTACACCAGGCCTATCGACACCGCCACCATGCTGGTCGAGCGGCGCGTGTCGGCGACCTATAAGGACCTGCCCGGCGGCCAATTGCTCGGGCCCACATTCGACTACACCCACCGGCTGCTCGATCCCGAGCTTGCCGCCGGCGCCGACGTCGCCGAGCCCTTGCGGCGCGAGACGGAAGCGCAAGCCATGCCGCGCGTCTCGGCGATCCTCGCCCGCGAAGGCCTGATCGAACCCGACGGCGACATGCCGCAGGGTCACGTTCCCGGCGACATCACCCGCGAGCCGCTGGAATTTCCGATGGCGCGCGACATCCGCCTGCAGGCGCTGTCACGCGGCGACGAGGGCTTTTTGCTGGCGCTCGGCTATTCCACCCAGCGCGGCTATGCCCGCAACCATCCCTTCGTCGGCGAGATCCGCATCGGCGAGGTCGAGCTCGAGCTCGACGTGCCCGAACTGCCCTTCGCTGTCCCGCTCGGCACTGTCCGCGTCACCGAATGCCAGATGGTCAACCAGTTCAAAGGCTCGGCCAAGGCACCGCCGCAATTCACCCGCGGCTACGGCCTGGTCTTTGGCCAAAGCGAGCGCAAGGCGATGGCCATGGCGCTCTGCGACCGTGCTCTTCGTGCAACCGAGCTCGGCGAGGATGTCGTCGCCGCGGCCCAGGACGAGGAGTTCGTCATCTCACACTCCGACAATGTCCAGGCGACCGGCTTCGTCGAACATCTGAAGCTGCCGCATTATGTCGACTTCCAGGCCGAACTCGACCTCGTGCGCCGCATGCGCGCCGACCACGACGCCCGCGAAAACCCAGTGAAGGTGGAAGAGAAGCGGGAGGCCGCGGAATGATTGAAGGCCTGTCCCACATGACCTTCATCGTCCGCGACCTCGACCGGATGACCAAGATCCTCGAGAGCGTGTTCGACGCACGCGAAGTCTATGCCAGCGAGGCCAGGCAGTTCTCGCTATCGCGCGAAAAATTCTTCCTGATCGGCGACATCTGGATCGCCATCATGGAGGGCGAGCCGTTGCCGGAGCGCAGCTACAACCACATCGCCTTCAAGATCGATGACGCCGATTTCGACCGCTATGCCGAGCGCATCGGCAGGCTCGGCCTCGACATGCGCCCACCGCGCCCGCGCGTCGAGGGCGAAGGCCGCTCGATCTATTTCTACGACGACGACAACCACATGTTCGAACTGCACACCGGCACGCTCGCTGAGCGGCTGGCGCGCTACGCCAAGGGACTGGAAGTCGCACCATGACCGACATCGCCACCTACAACTTCGCCTATCTCGACGAGCAGACCAAAAGGATGATCCGCCGGGCGATCCTCAAGGGCATCGCCATCCCCGGCTACCAGGTGCCGTTCGCCTCGCGCGAAATGCCGATGCCTTATGGCTGGGGCACCGGCGGCGTCCAGGTCACCGCTTCGATCATCGGCCCGAACGATGTGCTGAAGGTTATCGATCAGGGCGCCGACGACACCACCAACGCGGTCTCGATCCGTGCCTTCTTCAAGAAGGTCGCCAACGTCGCAGTGACGACCGACACGGCCAGCGCCACCATCATCCAGACCCGTCACCGCATTCCCGAGCATCCGCTGACGGCGGGCCAGGTGCTGGTCTACCAGGTGCCGATCCCCGAACCCCTGCGCTTCCTCGAACCGCGCGAGACCGAAACGCGCAAAATGCATGCGCTGGAGGAATACGGCCTCATGCATGTCAAGCTCTACGAGGACATCGCCAAACACGGCCGCATCGCCACCACCTATGCCTATCCGGTCAAGGTCGAGGGCCGCTATGTGATGGACCCGTCGCCGACGCCGAAATTCGACAATCCCAAGATGCATCGCTCACCGGCGCTGCAGCTGTTCGGCGCCGGCCGCGAAAAGCGCATCTATGCGGTGCCGCCGTTCACCGAAGTGGTCAGCCTCGACTTCGAGGATCATCCGTTCGAGGTGCAGACCTTCGACCAGCCCTGCGCGCTGTGCGCGGCAGAGAATGTCTATCTCGACGAGGTCATCCTCGACGACCATGGCGGCCACATGTTCGTCTGCTCCGACACCGACCACTGCGAGAAGCGGCGCAACGCCCCTACCTCCCCCTTGTGGGGAGGTCGCGCCGAAGGCGCGGGTGGGGGTCTTGACCAATCTACGCCCCACTCAACCCCCACCCCGGCGCTGCGCGCCGACCCTCCCCACAAGGGGGAGGGTAAGGAGAAGCAATGACCGACGAACCGCTGCTGCGCGTCGCAGCGCTCTCCAAATTCTACGGCTCGCGCGTCGGCTGCGACAACGTCTCCTTCGACCTGTGGCCGGGCGAAGTCCTGGCTGTCGTCGGCGAGTCCGGCTCCGGCAAGACGACACTGCTCAACTGCCTGTCGACCCGGCTGCTGCCCTCCTCCGGCACCGCCAGCTACCGCATGCGCGACGGCCAGTTCCGCGAGCTCTACCGCATGAGTGAGGCCGCGCGCCGCTTCCTGATGCGCACCGACTGGGGTTTTGTCCACCAGAACCCGGCTGACGGCCTGCGCATGACGGTGTCGGCCGGCGCCAATGTCGGCGAGCGGCTGATGGCGGTCGGCGACCGTCACTACGGCAAGATCCGCGCCACCGCCGTCGACTGGCTGTCGCGCGTCGAGATCGACGAGGACCGCATCGACGACGAGCCGCGCGCCTTTTCCGGCGGCATGCGCCAGCGCCTGCAGATCGCCCGCAACCTCGTCACCGGGCCACGGCTGGTGTTCATGGATGAGCCTACCGGCGGCCTCGACGTCTCGGTCCAGGCGCGCCTGCTCGACCTGTTGCGCGGTCTGGTCACCGATCTTGGCCTGGCGGCAATCGTCGTCACCCACGACCTCGCGGTGGCTCGGCTTTTGTCGCAGCGCATGATGGTGATGAAGGACGGCCGCGTCGTCGAAAGCGGTCTCACCGACCGCGTGCTCGACGACCCGCGCGCGCCGTATACGCAATTGCTTGTTTCTTCGATTTTGCAGGTTTGATGATGGCGCCAAGGCACCCCCCTCTGGCCTGCCGGCCATCTCCCCCTCAAGGGGGGAGATTGGCTATCCTCCCCGGCTTCGCCACTCTTCAACGTTGCAGAACAGGCGCAACGAAAAAGCTGCCAATCTCCCCCCTGTTTGGACCGGAGACATCGCGAACAGGTGTGCGGGGACATCGCGAACAGTTTTGTCACTTATCGTCTGCAGAGGTTGAGGTCGACTGTTTCTATTTTCTGATGTCTGAAGAAGGCTTGGAAGACGCCGTCCTTGCCGGTGGGGGTGAAGGCCACGGCTTTC
>NZ_RZRT01000053.1:0-36331 GCF_003998295.1 Mesorhizobium sp. M7A.F.Ca.US.011.01.1.1 | reverse complement strand
TCTTGGCTTCCTCAACCGTGATGACGCCTTCGTTGCCGACCTTCTGCATCGCTTCGGCGATCATCTTGCCGACCGAAGCATCGCCGTTGCCGGCGATGGTGCCGACCTGGGCAACCTCTTCGGAGGTCTTGATCTTCTTGGCGTTCTTGATCAGGGTCGCAACGACGTCGGTTACCGCGAGGTCGATGCCGCGCTTCAGGTCCATCGGGTTCATGCCGGCGGCAACGGCCTTGTGGCCTTCCTGGACGATCGACTGCGCCAGAACGGTCGCGGTCGTGGTGCCGTCGCCAGCGATGTCGTTGGTCTTCGAAGCAACTTCGCGGACCATCTGCGCGCCCATGTTTTCGAACTTGTCCTCAAGCTCGATTTCCTTGGCGACGGTGACGCCGTCCTTGGTGATGCGCGGGGCGCCGAACGACTTGTCGATGACCACGTTGCGGCCCTTGGGGCCGAGCGTGACCTTCACCGCGTCAGCGAGGATGTTGACACCGCGCAGCATGCGCTCGCGGGCATCGCGGGAGAATTTTACGTCTTTGGCAGCCATTTTTAGCTCCTGGCAGGGGCTTCAATCGAGCCCGGGAATTCAGTTGACGAAAGGGCCTGATATGAGCCGATGATGCCCATGATGTCGGATTCCTTCATGATCAGAAGGTCTTCGCCATTGAGCTTGACTTCCGTGCCCGACCACTTGCTGAACAGGATGCGGTCGCCGGCCTTGACGTCCAGCGGGACCAGCTTGCCAGCTTCGTCACGAGCGCCGAAGCCGACAGCGATGATCTCGCCTTCCTGCGGCTTTTCCTTTGCCGTGTCGGGGATGATGATCCCGCCAGCGGTCTTGGATTCGGATTCGACCCGGCGAACGACCACGCGGTCATGCAGCGGGCGGAACTTCGACTTTGCCATTTTCGGATTTTTCCCTGGTGCGCTGTTGAGGGGTTTTTGTTAGCACTCGCGATGGACGAGTGCTAACGCGATAGTGAGGTAGGCTGTAAGCGGGCACTCGTCAAGACGGACGAGGGCAGGCGAGGAGCTCTGGCCCCCTCCCCGGTGGAACCCAACGCATACGCGGCATCCGCGTTGATGGCTGCGAGCCCCACATTTCCATTGAATTCGGCGTCATGACGCCAACTTGCTCGCGCCGCTTCCAAGTCGTCAGTCGTGCTGCCGTCAGCACGAACATAGGGCTGCGCTTCACTTCCCGTCGAAGCCGCGGCAAGCAGCGTCGCCGTCAGCACGCTCCTTTGCAGATGCTTGCCAAAGGTGGACAGTGAGCGCACCTGCGCCGGGCTGTTGGTGCGAACGTAAGACGTCATTGACAACTCCTTTTTGCAAGTCGAGCCCCTTCTCCACCTTCGGCCGCCGTCGACGCGAAGAAGTCCGCATCGCGTTGAAGACGAGCTGCGAAAAAGAGAAAGATGTGTTTGATGGCTGCGGCCCCAACGGTGCCTTCAGATTTGAGATCACTTCCGCCGCGAGCGGCTGAAGCTCCTCGCAACGTCAAATCGAATCTGCTGCCAAGCCTCCAGGAAAGGAGAGCATTGCTCATCTCGCGCTTGTGCATGCAGTCAACCTTCGATCCGTGTTGCCACATCAAGAGCAAATGCCGTGCCAAAGCTCACTGGGAAGTGAACGCATGGCTCTCCCTGAAAACCTCACAAATCCAGCATGGTCAATTGTGCGGAACCCGACATGCGTCTTCTGCCACTGTCAGCTTTCGGACAGGCATGACGCGTTTCGCGCCGACCACCGGTCGATCGGTTTTGGGGCCGGTCTGTTCGCCTCATAAGAGCGCGTTACATTGCGTAGCGGTTTCCCGAGCGCCGCCACATGACACTGGACCTGCAGGTAGCACCGGCTTCTCATCCAGCCTTACTTTGGCCCCCTCGCGTATCAAATTCCCGCTGGCGAGCCCTGCTTTCATAGATCGCACCATGCCGGATGTCTGCTCTGGCGCCCGACCCGCTGGCACGATCTCGATCCGGCATAAGGGCGCAGCATCTTTGCAGGCCGTTTCATCCCGGCGTCCTGCTTGGCTGACAGACCGCACTTGGCGAGCGGTCTCCATGCTCTCTCCAAGGACCATCCCTGCGGCTGGCTTGTCGACCTATGGGCGGGTCCGGCCGCCCGAAACCCTCGCGCCATCAGCTTTTTTCCCCGCCGCCTGCGGCGGCTTCCTCGCGCCGCTTCGCTCACAAAAAAGCTGCCCGCTCGGGTCCTTCACTGTCGCTGCGGCCCTGTCGGATTCAGGCGGTCCTGACGCGCCCATTACGGTGCGCCATCGCAGGGGATGGTCCCCGGCGAAACCACAAAAGGAGACTTCGAAATGACCGCGATCGGTTACGTCAACAAGCAGGAAAACGGCGCCTACAAGGGCCAGTTCAAGACGCTCAGCGTCCGCGCCGACATCGATATCGTCCCCAACCAGGCCAAGAGCGCCGATAACCATCCCGACTTCCGGGTGCTTACGCAAGGGGTCGAAGTCGGCGCTGGCTGGATCCGCACCGGCGAGACTTCCGGCAAGGATTATGTGAGCCTGTCGATTGCAGCGCCGGAGTTCGGACCGCGCAAGCTCTACGCCAATCTCGGCCGAGCCGCCGGCCAGGACGATCACGACACCTACGCCATCATCTGGAACCCGGCCGACTGACCGGCCGAGATAAGAGCCTCGCGCCGCAGCCCCGGCGCGGGGCTCATTCCCAGGAGTTCCACCCAAACCCCGTCCGCCCTAAAGGGCGGCGAAAACTCTCCCCCGACTCTTCGCCCGTCCCCGAGACGATCTCCCTCGCCCATCCTCGCCCTCGCTTGTCCGAAGCGAAACGAGGATCATCATGGACGACGAAAACGAACGCGCGGCCCGCGCGAAAAAGGGCAGCCCGTTTCTCAGCACAGCCCAAGCCGCCTTCTATATCGGGCTCTCCCAGCGCACGCTCGAAAAGATGCGGCTCAAGGGCGGCGGCCCGAAATTCCGCAAGCACGGCCGCTATGTCCGCTATCACATCGACGAACTCGACCATTGGTCGAAAGGACACCCGCAGCACTCCATCGCCGGCGATGGCAAGGCCGGTTCCGGCCAGGGCGGCACGGGAGGCCGTTCATGAGGCGGCGCCCTTCCATCCATCTGATCGGCAGCCGCCTGAGGCGTGTTCGAGCCCGTAAGACGGTCGCCTTGGCCGCGGCCGGTCTCGGTCTTTTGGGCTTCACGGCGCTGGGAAAGCCCGCCCCTTGGCTGGTCTGGAACGCCTCGGCCAGCGCGCCGATCGGCCTTTACCGCATCGCTGCGGGAGCGCTGGCGCGTGGCGATCTCGTGCTCGTGCGCCCGCCTGAATACGCGGCGTATCTCGCCGCCGAGCGCAGCTATCTGCCTCGCAATGTGCCGCTGGCAAAACGTCTTGCAGCGCTGCCGGACGATAATGTCTGCGCCTTCAATGACGCCATCATCATCGGCGGCGACATCGTCGCGCGCCGGCTCAAAATCGACGCCGAAGGCCGACCTTTGCCATGGTGGAACGGCTGCCGAGCGCTCGGGGATAACGAGGTTTTCCTGCTCGGCAGCGACAAAAACCGCTCCTTCGACAGCCGCTATTTCGGGCCTGTTCCCACTCAAAATGTCATCGGGAGGCTCGTACCACTATGGACCGAGTGACCCTCCTCTTGTTGGGCATGATCGCCATTGCGCCATGCGCCTGTTCCGCCTCGACCGGCGCTGAGCCGGTCGCCATCTCCCAAAGTCCGCAGCTGCGAAAGTGGCAGACGTTGGTATCGGAAGCAAGCCGGCGCTTCCATATTCCCCAAGCCTGGATCTATGCCGTCATGGCTGCCGAAAGCGGCGGCAAGACAATGCGCGGCGGCCGCCCCATCACCTCCCCCGCTGGCGCCATGGGCCTCATGCAGGTGATGCCCGGCACCTATGAAGAGATGCGGGTCGAACACGGCCTTGGGCCTAACCCCCACGATCCGCGCGACAATATCCTGGCCGGCACGGCCTATCTCAGTGCCATGTATGACCGCTTCGGATTTCCTGGCCTGTTTGGCGCCTACAATGCCGGTCCCGAGCGCTACGACGAGCATTTGAAGCGTGGCAAACCGCTGCCAGAAGAGACCGTCGAGTACCTCGACCAACTCAAGGCGGCCGGAGTTTCGGCGGCCGACATCGAGGCGTTCGAAAGCCAATCTGTCGCTCCAAAGGCGCAAATCGCTCCTCTCGGACGGTCGCTGTTCTTCATTCATGACGGTGTTCACTCAGGCGTGCGAAACGGCGATCTCTTCGTGCCGCTCGGCAAGGACGGCGCGCAGCCGAAGGAGCCGGTGCGTTAGCCATGGCGGACGGGGGCGCGTCTGGCGGGGCTGGGCGCGGAAGGCAAGATAAAGGTACCGCCTCCAGGAGGCGGTTAAATCTTTGTCTGCACATCGTTTTTCCGGGAGGCTGCCGCCGGTGCCAAGAGGGTTTGACGTGTAAGTGTCTGATTTTGCTTGATATGTCTGGGAGGCTCGCATTAAGGATGACGAGTTCAGGCCGAAGCTCGGCAAAATCGGGTCGCGCGGCTCGAAGGCCGGCAAACGCTATGCCGGCCAGGTTCGTGCGGCGATCAACCGGGCTGGCGGCCGGCCGCAACGCGGTGGTCGCTTCACAGGAAGCCGGACAGGGCGCGGCGGGGCGGCCGCCGCACTGCTGAAATCGCGCGACCGGTATGCCGCCTTCCGCCAGCGCCGGGTGATCGTCAAGGCGCGGGTCGTCAAGCTCGCCGGCAAGGGCGCGGACGGGGCGCGTGCCCATCTACGCTATCTTCAGCGCGACGGGGTCACCCGCGAAGGTGAACCTGGCGAGCTCTACGGCGCCGACAGCGGCCGCGTCGACGGCAAGGCGTTCATCGATCGCGCGGACGGCGACCGCCATCAGTTCCGCTTCATCGTCGCTGCCGAAGACGGCATCGAGTACGACGACCTCAAGGCGCTGACGCGGCGGCTCATGGCGCAGATGCAGGAAGACCTCGGCACGAAGCTCGACTGGGTCGCGGTCGATCATTTCAACACCGGCCACCCGCACAGCCACATCATCGTCCGTGGCAGGGACGACCGTGGCGAGAACCTGGTCATCGCGCGCGAATATATCTCATCTGGCATCCGCGAGCGGGCGGCCGAGCTGGTCAGCCTCGATCTCGGTCCGCGAACCGACCGCGAGATTGAGCTTCGCCTGCGCCGGGAAATGGAGCAGGAACGCTTCACCAGCATCGACCGTCGGCTGCTCAGCATGCGTGATGATGACGGCCTGGTCTCGCCGGGCGGTCCCGACGCCATTCGCCAGACGCTGCACCAGGGACGGCTGCGCAAGCTCGAGCGGATGGGTCTGGCCGCGGAGGTCGGCGCTGGCTCCTGGCGCCTCGACGATGAGCTCGAAGCCACGCTGCGCCGCACCGGCGAACGCGGCGACATCATCAAGACCATGCACCGCGAACTGACCGGCAAGGGGCTTGCCCGCAGGGCCGCCGACTGGGTGATCCACGATCGATCCGGCGAGCCCGTCCAGTCTCTCGTCGGTCGCGTTGTCGCGCGTGGACTGGCCGACGAGATCAATGACCGCCATTACATGATCGTCGACGCCGTCGACGGTAAGAGCCATTGGATCAACATCGGTAGAGGCGAGGCGATGGAAACGATGCCTAATGGCTGCATCGTGCGTGTCGCGCCAAGGAACACCGAGCCGAGGCAGGTCGATCGTACCATCGCCGAAATCGCCGCCGCGCATGGCGGCCGTTACGACGTCGATATGCACCTGAAGCATGACCCATCCGCCACCGAGAGCTTTGCGCGAACGCATGTGCGGCGGCTGGAGGCGATCCGCCGCGCGACCGGCGGCGTTGAGCGAGAGCCGAACGGCACCTGGCTCATCGCGCCGGACCATCTCGATCGCGTCGCGAATTATGAGGGCCAGCGGGCCAGGGCCGAGCCTGTCGTTGCCGACAAGCTCTCCTCAATGGCGCTGGAGCGACAGGTCAGCTTCAACGGCGCCACCTGGCTCGACCGGGAGCTGGTTGCCGATAGACCCGAGCCTTTGCACGGATCCGGCTTCGGCCGCGACGTGAGAGAGGCGCAAGCTCGCCGGCGGCAGTGGCTGATCGCGCAAGGCCTCGCGCATAAAGAACAGGATGGGATCGTCTATCGAGCCAACATGCTTTCGATCCTGCGCCAGCGAGAACTGAACCGTGTTGCTGGCCAACTGTCGGAGGAACTTGGCCTGCCCTATGCCGAAGCGCGATTCGGAGGACGAGTAGAGGGTACGCTCCGCCGCTCCGTCGAGCTTGCCAGCGGAAAATATGCCGTCGTTGAAAAGTCGCGCGAGTTCACGCTGGTGCCATGGCGGCCGGTGCTTGAGCGCCATGTGGGCAAGGAGGTCTCCGGTGTCGTGAGTGGGGAGGGGATTTCATGGACCGTCGGCCGGCAAAGGAGCGGACCTGGTGTTTCGTGAGATGGTGTACAGCTTTTTAGCCAGCGGCGCGGGCAGCCATGCGAGCCCGCGTAGACCTTATGGCCGCACGCCCGCAATCGGTCGCATGGACCTGCCAGGCGGGGCGGCTTTGGAGCGTTCGGACCCGACACGCTGCGTGAGTGGCCAGACTTCGAGCGCTCGAAGATGCGGACTGTTGTCTGCTGGCCGGCGTTATTCCGGCTGGCCTATGACCGCGGCGCAACAGTTCACCGCTGAAGTTGCCACGGGCGAACATCGACAAGAGAAAAAACACCATTGCGCGTTACAAATCGCCGTTGAAAGCGTTTAGGTTGCATGCGCTTCGCCAAGTAAACGGATACCCCAGAAGAGAGCCATGACCACGGCCCGCCATATCGTGACGCTGCTTAAAAGCCACATTGCCGGCGACGAGGATCGTTTCCTCTCTATCGCGATGCAGCTTGCTGCGCATGAGGCACGTCAAGGCCATGGCAAGCTTGCTCAGGAGCTCAAGGATCTGGTCGACGCAGCCAAGAGCAGGGACGCCCGGATTGCCAAGAGCAGTCGGCCGGTTCCCCTTTTTCAGCCAAAGGGCGAACTCGCAGGCCTCCTGCATGTGCGCTATCCGGACCTGCGACTGACGGACATGATTTTGCCGGACAGTCTGCGCTCGCGCCTGCACCGCGTGCTGGGAGAGCAGCGCCAACAAGCAAGCTTGCGCGAGCACGGGCTTGTTCCCCGTCGCAAACTGCTTCTGGTCGGCCCGCCAGGATCAGGCAAGACGATGACCGCATCGGCATTGGCCGGGGAGCTTCATCTGCCCCTTTTCATGATCGTCCTCGATGGTTTGATCACCAAGTTCATGGGAGAGACTGCCGGAAAGCTGCGGCTTGTTTTTGATGCAATGCAGGCGACGCGGGGCGTCTACTTCTTTGACGAATTCGATGCCATCGGCGCGCGTCGAGGCGAACGCCAGGATGTTGGCGAGATTCGGCGCGTGCTGAATTCGTTTCTGCAGTTTCTCGAGCAAGACGACAGCCACAGCCTGATTATTGCGGCAACAAATCATCCCGAGCTGCTCGACAGAGCTTTGTTCCGCCGTTTCGACGATGTCATCGAATACGCCGTGCCCGATCGGCCGATTATCGAGGCGCTGCTTCGGGCTCGACTCGACCGCTTCGACACCAGAGGGCTTGCCTGGAACGAGGCGATCTCTCAGGCAGAGAGACTGTCGCAGGCCGAGATCACCCGCGCGGCCGACGACGCTGCAAAAACCATCATATTGCGGGGGGGGAAGCGGATCACCTCGGAAGCGCTCATCGACGCTCTGAAGGAACGCCGGCAGGCTTCGCTGTCTGAGTAGCGACAGCACAGATCATAATGGCAGACGATTTTCCGCGCGACCGCGCCCATATCCACCTTCGCAACAACGGCATTCGGGAAGCCTATCGGCGGCCCAACCAACTTATACATGCACCGCCGCTGCCGGCGCGTGATCGGGCGTCGCATGCTGCGGCCTTGACGCAATCCATCGAACAAGCGGTCGAAAGTGCACGCCAGCAGATTGCGGCGCGTGACCCCCAGCTGTCGGTCGGCACGCCTGGCTTTTACCTCGAGATCGATCTGCCCATGTCCGGACGGGCGGCCCTCGACCAGTTGGCCGATCGTCGCCAGCACATGGAGCTGGTCGCCGTCCATGAGCCAACTCAACCCGGTGCTCCCATCACAGCGTCGGTGTTCCTGCCGCAAAGCGCGCAAGCCTATTATTTGCGGAAAGTCGAGGCGTATCGAGACGTTGACACTGACCGCGGCAGACCGCGCAACGAGCCGCTCGTCTCCCGCATGGAGACAGTCAGGCTGGCGACTGCACGATCGTTGTTTACCGACCACGACGACCTCTTCCCCCAGGCCGCTGACGAGCAGGTGTGGTGGGAAGTCTGGCTGCGCGACGGTCGCCGCGAGAACTTCGAGCACATTGCCGAAGCCCTGAACATCACTTTGCGCACGCATGCGGTCAGGTTTCCGGAGCGGGTGGTCATGCTGGCACTCGCCAGCACGGCAATGCTCGACCGCATGATTGCGCACAGCGATGTCGTCGCCGAGCTGCGGCGCGCGAAGGATACGCCGTCCTTCTTCATGGGCCTTGGCGGCGCGGAGCAAAGGGACTGGAGCGACGAGCTTCTCGGGCGCGTCAGACCGCCTCAATCCGATATTGCGGTCTGCATTCTCGACAGCGGCGTACGTCGCACCCACCCGTTGATCGAACCCGCACTTGCCGTTGAAGACTGGCACACCGTCAAACCGGCATGGGGCAGCGACGACACACCTGCGTGGAGCGGCCACGGGACGCGAATGGCAGGTGTCGGCCTGTACGGTGATCTGGTCCCGCTCCTGGTCGGAGGCGATCCAGTTCCATTGCCCTTTCGGCTGGAGAGTGTCCGTATCCTTCCGCCAGAAGACGAGGCAAACGATCCAGAACTCTATGGCTCGATCACCGCGGAAGCGATCGCCCGCGCCGAGGTGCAGGCGCCGGAGCGCCGCCGCGCGATCGCAATGGCTGTGACAAGCGCCAGTCCGGCGCGTGGAAGGCCCACATCGTGGTCTGCCGCTATCGACCAACTCTGTTTCGAAGAGGAGCAGCGACGCTTGATCGTTCTCTCTGCCGGCAACATCGGCGATGACCTCATGCCGGCCGAGCATTTGACGCGCAACGATCTGGAAGCAGTCGATGATCCTTCTCAGGCCTGGAATGCGCTGACGGTCGGCGCTTTCACAGAAAAGGTCGATATCATTGACACCGACTTTGCGGGCTACGCTCCGATCGCGCCGGTCGGCGAGCTCTCGCCGCGCAGTCGCACTTCGGTCGTTTGGGACAGGCAGTGGCCGGTGAAGCCCGAGGTCGTCTTCGAAGGCGGCAATCTCGCCCATGACGGTGTGTTGCCTGGCGAGCCGATCGACGATCTGCAGATATTGACCACTTTCTATCGACCCGAACTGCGCCACTTCACCACCCTCGGAGATACGAGCGCGGCAACGGCCCATGCCGCACGGATGGCGGGACTAATTCTATCAGCGCGCCCCGAGCTGTGGCCTGAAACGGTTCGCGCCCTGATCGTCCACTCGGCCGAATGGACTCCGGCGATGCGCGCACGCATCGATGCGTGCAACGGAGCGAAGGGCGAGATCCAGGCGCTCGTGCGGCGCTATGGTTACGGCGTGCCAGATCTTGGGCGCGCGCTTCTGTCAACGGTGAACGACCTCACGCTTATCGTTGAAGATGAGCTTCAGCCTTTCCAGCGCGAGGGCGGCGCGGCTGCCAAAACGCGTGACATGAAGCTGCATCGCCTGCCTTGGCCGAAGGAGCAGCTCGCGGCGCTCGGCGCTGCCCAGGTCGAGCTCCGCGTCACGCTGTCCTATTTCATCGAACCCAACCCCGGTGAACGCGGATGGACCCGCCGGCATCGTTACGCGTCCCATGGTCTTCGGTTCAGAGTAAAGTCAGCGACCGAGACAGTCGACGAATTCCGAGCCCGCATCAATCAGGCCGCTCGGGACGAGGAGGAAGGGGCGCCTGCTGGAGGCGGAGAAGAGTGGCTGCTCGGCACCTTCCGCGATCGCGGCTCGTTGCACGCCGATTTCTGGTCGGGCAGCGCCGCCGATCTCGCCGAGCGTGATGCGATCGGCGTGTTCCCGGTCGGGGGCTGGTGGAAGGAGAAGCCTTACCTGGAACGCGTCGACGCTCTGGCTCGGTACGCCCTGATTGTGACGATGCGGGCGCCTGGGGTCGATGTTGACATCTTCACACCCGTCGAAGCAGCCCTGACTGTCGAGACGTCGGTCGAGACCTGATGCAGCACTGTCCAAATCGGCCAACAACGGAGGTTTGACCAGCCTCTGGTGCCATGGCGGCTGGTGCTGGATCATCACGTCGGCAACAGGGATCATGCGCGGAGGACGATAGGCCGGCAAAGGAGCGGGCCAAGCGTGTGATAATGGCGCCCATGGTCACGCCCACAAGCCGCGCCCCCTGCGTCTACGGAGAGGTGCGCGTCTGTTTAGGCGGCCGAGACATCGCTTACCTGATCAACGCGCTCGCCGTATTTGCGCCTGTAAGCGGCAATGAAATCGTCGTCGCTACAGATGCAGCGGCCGCTGGAGTCCTTGGCCTTCGGATCGTGCAAGTGAGAGCCAAGGGGGCGCAGAAGATTCACCCGAGTGCTCGTCGTCGGGCTCATGGGAAACCCCGCACTATGTTTGACCAAATCCGCGGCAAGCATAATCCCGGCAAGCACCGACTGAAAGGCCATCGGAACCACAGTTCGAACGCGGCGACTTCCTTCGCTAAGCTGGAACACCAGACCGCCGCAGATAGCCTGCTGATAAAAGGAGCGCAGGGGCTGGCCGACAAACGGGGCTAGCGGTTCAAACGGCACAGCCATCGCTGTAGCCACGCGAACTACAAAGTCGTTGGGAACTCCGGCATTGGTCTGCAGGAGCGTTTTCACCTGCTCGTGTGCTTCCGGTATTCCGAGTTCCTCGGCAATCAGCTGGTGCTCGTCCTTGGATTTTCCGGATGGCAGGTACATGCAACAAAGGCAAGCCTGGCCGTCATCGAAACCATGCCGGGAGATACCGAGATCGTGCTCCTGCGTCCAAGCGTTTGCGATCCATCGCGGCAGTGCACCTTGGACAGCCAGACGGTCGGCGGCGGTGTCAAGCGCCACACCCACTTGGTCGAAGACCCAATTGCCCCGGCGCGCAACATATTCTGCCCACGTCAGAGGGTGCGCCTCGACCTCAAGGGCAGTCGATCTAAGGGCGGTGGCTGCAAGAACCGCTTTGGACATACCAATCTCCGCCTGGCCAGCCAATGCGTAGCGCTGCAGGTTTGAGAGTTCGATCGCTTCGTGATCGATTACATGCAGACGACCTTTGAGATCGGGTTGTCTCGCTAGCGCCCAAAGCGAGCCATGGCCTATCGCACCGAGCCCAACGAGGTGGGTTTCGCCAAGGTCGACTGGGAAGTCGATCGGGCCAGGCTCTCCGGCTTTGGTCTTGTCGTAGCTGCATAGCGAGAGGTCGATGGTTTCGTCCAACTCGGCGCCGGTCAACTGGGCAGCGAAGATAGTTCGAAAGACGTTGGCGGCGCCGAAGCAACTGGCGGCGCCAGCTCCATAAGGCAGCAGACTTGGGCCAGAGCCCACCGGGTCCGTACGCGACAGCTTTGCCGCCCAACCGTCCGATCCCACGAAAAAGATCGGGCACCGGAGTGATGGGCGCGTTACCCCTGCAACGACGCAGACGGTGGCAGACTTGCCGGAACGCCGGATGCCGACTTTTGGATTGATCGACTTTGCCAAGCGCTCCAGCGCTTGGGCTTGAGAGCTCGCCGCGCTGTCCAGCGGGAGTATCGCCAGAACCGGGTAGAGCCTAGCGAGCAATCTCACCGCAAGATCTAGTGTCGCCTGGCCTTCGGCGCAGGAAGCGGCCTGATGGTCGAAGGCGACTGCCACGACCTGCTTTTCAAGAGCTGCTTTGAAGTCTCCCAGATGAAAATCGGCCAGGACCTGAGATGCCGCCGTGGCGGCGCGATCGATGAAGTTAGCGAATGCCATTGTTCAACTCGATATCATGATCATTCGCGACAGTGCCGCGGGAGGGAGCGCATTCCATTTGGCCTTTTCGTCAAGCCGATAGGCGGCGACCCGAGCAAAATCGAAAGGCTCGCGGGCGAAATTCGGCACTACCAGCGACAGACACCCAACCGTGGTAGCAACCGCATAAGCGTCGTCCGTCGTCGAATGGTAGGCGCGGCCCGGATGGCTGTGAATCTGGGCCAAGAGTTTCAGGCCGCTTTTGTAGAGCCAGACATTGAGCCGGTGCAGTTCTTCGGCCGCAACGATCACGCAAACGCCATCGTTTGTCCGAATGTGACGCTGCGCCGGGATAACCGTCTCTGTTACGGCAAAGTGCCGCTCTTGCTGAACGCCGACCCAGAGCGCCATCCCCTCATTGCCCTCGCGACCAACTGAGCGCAGATGCCCATGCGTGGTCGAGATGCAGCCGCGCGGGAGAGTCACGATCGTTACATCTCTCAAACCAGTCATTCTTGTATCGCCTGAGGGGATACCACCATTCCTACGATTGTCGGTTGGAGTTGAATCTGCAACTGCTCTATAGGAACGATTCCGTACTTGATGATCTTGTCCAGGATGAAGGCCAAACAGCCTTCGCCAGAACCCCGATGAAGCAGCCATGGATCACCTGAATGGGCTGGATTGTCGTGGTATTCCCGGACGCCCGCCATGCACAGGAATGGTTCGTCCTCGGGACTGTTGGCCTGGATGAAGTCCGTCAGCGGCACGGCGTTCTGCTGGATGAGAGCTCCTATCATCTCCGGCGGCGTTCCGGGCAGCGGCGGACGTCTAAGCATTTTCAGGTATAGATCTTTCCGGGCAATCGGATGACGCGTAAACGGATCGACGAAGACCACGGACGGTGGTCTTAAGTCGTAGTCGGTGAAGTCGACCTCGCTCGCTGCGCTGACCACCCGTGGCTTTAACTTGGGGCTGGCGAAAATGAAGAAAGCGCGCGGAAAGGTCGCCTCGATCAAGAAGCAGCCCTGAGCCCGATAGACATCAGCATATGGCCGGAACCGGCCGATCTCCCGATCAAACTTCGCTCGGGAGACCTCCGGATCCACACTTTGGTGTTTAGGCACCTGCGACGCCCGCCTTCAGGCTGAGGAACAGGGTCACAGTATTCGGGAAACCGAAGTCGCCAAGCTTCTTGTCGACATCGAGCAAGTTGCCGGCCTCATCCTTGAATTCCCAATTCTCGGCTGGTTGGGCGACATTCTGCGTGTTCTCAAGGGCTTTGGTACGAATGACGTGAAGCGGCTGGTTGGGATTGGCTTCGACCTGCGTGGGCTGGCCGTTCACCACCACCGTGATCTCGATCTTGCCCGGTCCGCCGCCGTGATTATCGCCCTTACCCGAATCCTTCGACATTGTCCTACTCCTGTGGCTTGCCAACCGCCCCACGCCCTGGCGCCCACCTGCGAGTGAGACCGGCGGTCTTCAATCGTTCACCCGGCGCCACGGCCGCGAGTACGCGAAAGACAGGGGATAAGCTACCGAATCGGTGCTTGCCTTCTTTTATGGGTGACTTGAGCCGCAAGTAAATGGTCTCAAATTGCTCCTCACAACTATAATCGATTAGAGCAATGCAAAAATATTGGCGACACGCCTATTCATCTGCTCTCTCACTCGCCTGCTCCGTGCTTGGCAAGGGGAGCTTTGACTGCGTCACGCGTCCCCCAAGCAGCCGATTGCGCCGGCAGCGCCGTAGGAACCGTCGTTCAGAGTCTTCACCACTCAAGCAGCCGCATGGATGCAGCCGACGCTCGTCTCCACAAACAGCGCAAGTGGTGCCTTGTTGGATAAGGTCGCCTCGTCCCTGGTGCAGCATCTGTCGGAACGGGTCCGCTGCGAGACCATGCCTCATCATCGCGCATGCGCAGCAGCCGGCGGTCGATGCTCGTAAGGCGTTCTGCTCATTTCGTGGCGAAGGCGCTGCTCGACTCGCGGACATATGCGGGCACCGAGGCGGAGGCTGACCAGTCGGCGCCGCGTTCGCGGATGTCGCTTGCAATGTGCTCGCGTGCGTTTGCCGCCGGCGACCTTGCCGTCCTCGCCTGCTATGGCGAGCCGGCGCAAGCGGATTGCTCGATACTGCCGGCGAGGCTGCGGGCCGGTCCTAACGGCCGTTCACAAGAGCTTGCATCAGCAACTGGCAATCGGATCGATAACTTCGCGATCGCCGTTATGGCGCGGAGATGCGGTCTCGCCGGGTTGTGGCTGGCGCTTCGTTGTGGGCGGCGCGTCGTAGCCGAGGGAGCAGGGGCGGCGCCATGATCCAGACCGAACGCGCGCTGCAGCAGGTGCTTGAGTGGGGGCGTGCCCTGACCGGTTTCGCGGATGAGCATGCTGAGGAAGCGGTAAGGGGCGGCCAGTATATCCTGCAACGCATTCACCCGAGCCTGCGCGACACCAGCGCCCGCACCGGCCGCGATCCGCAGGACGAAACGCTGATCGTGGCGTTCTATCGCGAACTGGCGCTGCTGTTCTGGCTAGACGATTGCAACGACGTTGGCCTGATCGCGCCGGAGCAGCTCGCCGCCCTGGAGCAGGCGCTGGGGCACGGCGTACCGTGCGTGCTCTCCGGATTCGAGGGCTGCGCTCAGCTGCGCGCTTCGCTGGCTGCGCTCGCTTACGATCGTCACGACTATGCTCGGCTTCTCGACTATACCCGGTGCTACTGCGCGGCGCTGCGCGCCGGACACGCGCAGGCGGCAGGGGCGCGACGCTGGTCTTACGCCGAGTACCTGCACAACGGCATCGATTCGATCGCTTACGGGACCGTGTTCTGTTGCCTGTCGCTGCTGTGGGGGCTGGACATGGCGACCTTGCGCGCGCGTCCAGCGTTTCGCCAGGTCCTGCGGCTCATCTCAGTGATAGGGCGCCTGCAGAACGATCTGCATGGACGCGACAAGGACAGGTCGGCCGGCGATAACGCGGCGATCCTGCTTCTGCAGCGCTATCCGGCTATGCCTGTGGTTGAGTTCCTCAACGACGAGTTGGCCGGCCATACGCGCATGCTGCACCGGGTGATGGCGGAAGAATGCTTTCCCGCGCCGTGGGGACCGTTGATCGAGGCGATGGCGGCGATCCGCGCGCAGTACTACCAGACTTCGACCAGCCGCTATCGCAGCGACGCTGCAGGGGGAGGCCAGCGTGCGTCGGCCTGGACGCGCCGGAGGCGGCGGCTTGGGCGCGCTGCCGTCGGTTCGATCCGACGCAACGCCGTCGCCCGCTGCTACGGATGGAGCGAGCATGAGCGACACCGCCCTGAGCCGGGGAAGGACGAACATCTGGACATCGTGCTGGATCGGCGAACGGCGCCGGCCACGGTGGCCGCTGGCTGGGAGTACATCCATCTCGAACACTGCGCACTGCCCGAGTTGGACCTGACGCAGATCGACCTGCGCGCCTCGCTGCTGGGCAAGGCTATGCGCGCGCCGCTGCTGATCAGCTCTATGGCCGGCGGCATGCCACGGGCCGAGGCCATCAACCGGCATTTGAGCGAGGCAGCGCAAGCCTTGGGGATCGCCATGTGCGGTTCGCAGCGTGTGAGCCTGCAATCCCGCAACTCCCAGGGGCTAACGCGCGCGCTGCGCCGCCTGGCGCCAGACATTCCCTTGCTGGCCAATATCGGCGCCGCGCAACTGCGGGAGGCCGACGGCCTGGACCTGGCGCGTCGCGCGGTGGACGCGCTGGAGGCCGATGGGCTCATCGTCCATCTCAATCCGCTGCAGGAAGCGGTACAGCCGGAGGGCGACCGCGAACTGGCGCGGCGTCCTGGCGCTGATCGCTGGCGCCGCGCGCATCGTGGGCGTGCCGATGGTGGCCAAGGAAGTGGGGGCGGGCCTGTCCGCCTCGGTGCCTGTGCGCTCGTCGAGGCGGGCGTGGCGGTAATCGATGTCGCCGGCGCCGGCGGCACCAGTTGGGCCGCAGTGGAGGGCGAGCGCGCCCGCAATGCCGCCGACCGTGCAGTGGCGATGTCATTCGCCGATTGGGGGATTCCACCCTGACCAGCGTGCAGGCGGTGCGTCGGGCGCTGCCAACGGTGAAGCTGATCGCGTCGGGCGGGATCCGCGATGGCGTCGACGTGGCCAAGGCCATCCGCCTGGGCGCGGACATCGCCGGGCAGGCGGCCAGCGTGCTGGGCGCGGCGACAGTGTCCACCGGGGCCGTTGTCGCGCATTTCGAGATCGTCATCCGCCAGTTGGCCGTCGCCTGCTTCTGCACGGGCTCGGCTGATCTGGCGGCGTTGCGTCAGGCGCGCTTGTTGCCCTCGTCGCATTTGTCCGCCGGTTGATGTCGGCGTCGTCCGCACGCTAACAGCAGGCTGCTGAAATACCTACGCCAAAGACAGACTATTGATCCCCCTGGCGAGACGGCTCGATTGACGGGAGCGATGTGTTCATGGAGCAGCTGTTCACGATGAAGCGGTTGGAAGATTTCGTTCCAGCCGGTCATCCTGGTGCCCGCACCGGCTGATGATCAATGGAGCGCTGGTGCGGCTAGACGGCATCCTTTCCGGCATGTACGCCTGCAGTGCCAAAGGCGGTCGCCCCAGCGTTGCGCCGGAGAAATTGCTGCGGGCCGTGTGTTGCAGGTGTTCTACAGCGTCCGTCGGAATTGATGCAGCAGGTGCTGCTGTGGCAAGGCCAAGACCCGGGAATGCCGTCAGCTTTGATCAGGCGCTTCGGGCCGTCGGAAACGCGCGAAGAGTCCGGCTTTCGAAAAAGGCCGAACGCCTCAGATAAAGCCAGAACTCCTTGGGTCACCATCAAACCAATTTGACGCCCCGGGACAATTTCGTCCGGCATTGTCCGGTGTGCGACGATGTTGGGGATGCGACATAGGCGGATTGCCGTGTATTTAAACCGCTTTTCCTTTGGCACGCATATTGCGCCCTATCGGTAAACCTCGTCATGGGCCGGCGGCAATCGCTCGGAGATTGTCGAAATAGCACAATGATTTCTGCCGGGGTGACATCCGGCCCGACTAGAGCAGGACCTTTCAGATGATGCAGAAAAGCAAGCGGCCATACTCGCGGGGAAATAGTCGCGTCAGGGCTGCATGGACGCTCTTTCCTGGTTGTTTCGGCGGCGGACGCCAACTCTTCAATCGGCACCCGAACCAGTGCCTGGATGTCCAAGGAGCGCCCCTGTTGCGCGTGCCTGGCTGCACCCGCGTGCTGGCTCTCCTCCAAGGCGACGCTTCGGCGCTGCTGCAGACCGGCGACGAGAACCCAACTTCAAAATTAGCATTCCGAAAACCGAAAGAAGTGAACAGGTATGTCCAGGATCGGCGCTTTGACGCGCGCCGCATGGCGATCGGCAACTCAGACGCTGGCCAAGGGTTCGAAAAGTTTACACCCGACGCTAGCGCCGGCCGATTTCAAGCGCGCACTTACGATCAACGATCGATATGGCGGGCTCACTGTCAATGTCCCCAAAATGCCTTTCTGGCTGACCGGGGGTGAAGCCTTCGTCTACCGCCGGACTAGCCACGGCGAGCAGCAGTTCATGCAGGTCGATGCTGCCACGGGTTTCAAGCGGCCCGCTTTCGATCAGGCGCGTCTGGCGGCAGCGCTAAACAAGGTGAGCCATGAGAGCTATCAAGCCGGCAATCTTCCGTTCGACCGTTTCGAACTGAGTGAGGATGGTCGCAGGCTCGACTTCCAGATTGAAGACACCCGGTGGAGCTGCGACCTTGCAAGCTATGACTGTACCAGCACCACATTCGATGCAAGGAAAGGGGACCGTAGGGAGCTCAGCCACCGCTACACGCCGCCAGCGGAGAACAACCCCGACAAGAGCAACGCGTCGCCCGACGGCAAATGGATCGCCTATATCAAGAACTGCAACGTTTTCCTGCGCAGCGAGGACGGATTGCAGGATGTTCCTCTGAGCCGGGACGGAGCCGAAGGCAATTGCTACGTCTTTTCGACGCTGAGCTGGTCGCCGGACTCGCGCCACCTCGCCGCTTACCTTGTTCGCCCCGGCTATAGGCGAGAGGTCCGCTACCTCAATTCTTCGACGGACCAGTTGGAGCGGGAATATTCAACAAAATTCTATCCCAGGCCGGGCGATGTCCTTCCGCTGCCCCAGCCAGTCCTGTTCGACATTGCCGGCCGGCGCCAGATCGTGATTGACGGTGCCCTCTTCTCGAACGTCTTCGAACTTTCCCCTCTCCGGTGGTGGGCGGACAGCCGCGGCTTCACTTTCGAATATAACCAGCGCGGGCATCAGCTTTATCGCCTGGTCGAGGTAGACGCCGCCTCGGGCCGCGGGCGCTCCCTGATCGATGAGACCAGCGAGACATTCGTTGATTATTTGCCGCTGGGGCATGGCCAGGAGGATGCCGGAAAAATCTTCCGTTACGATGTCGATGACGGGAAGGAGATCATCTGGGCATCAGAGCGCGACGGGTATGAGCATTTGTATCTTTTCAACGGCCGGACAGGCGCGCTCGAAAACCAGATCACGCGAGGTGAGTGGGTCGTCCGGAGGGTCAACCATGTCGATCCGGTCAAGCGTCAGATCTGGTTCGAGGCGAGCGGGATGAACTCGCAGGAGGACCCCTATTGGGTCCATGCTTACCGCATCGGCTTTGACGGCAAGGGACTGACTGCACTGACGCCCGAACCGGCCAACCACCATATCGAGTTCTCGCCTGACAGGCGCTATTATGTCGATCTCTGGTCACGCATCGATCTGCCCCCGCGCATGGCACTCTACCGCGCCAGCGACAATGCCAAGCTCCAGCAGATCGAGACGGCCGACATTTCTGAGCTCGTCGCCGCAGGCTGGCAGCCGCCGCTCAGTTTCCATTCCAAGGGGCGCGACGGCAAAACTGACATCTGGGGCGTGCTCCACCTGCCAGCCAACTTCGACCCGACGAAGAAATACCCGGTTGTGGAGAATATCTATGCTGGACCCCACGGCTCCTTCGTCCCAAAATCCTTCTCGCGGTGGACAGAGCCGCTCACGCAGCTGGGCTTCGTCGTTGCTCAGATCGACGGCATGGGCACCAACAACCGCTCCCGCGCCTTCCATGATGTTGCTTGGAAGAATCTGAAGGACGCAGGATTTCCCGATCGCATTCTGTGGCACAAGGCGGCGGCCGCGCAATATCCATGGTACGACATATCCAACGTCGGCATTTTTGGCGCATCCGCCGGCGGCCAGAGTGCAGTCAGCGCGCTGCTCTTTCACCCCGATTTCTACAAGGTCGCCGTCGCCAAAAACGGCTGCTTCGACAACAGGATAGACAAGACCTGGTGGAACGAACTTTGGATGGGGTGGCCGGTCGGCATTGAATATTCGCAATCCTCCGCCGTTGACAATGCTCACAGGCTGCAGGGCAAGCTGATGATCGCGGTCGGCGAAATGGATGATAATGTCGATCCGTTTTGCTCGTTCCAGCTTGCCGATCGACTCATCAAGGCAGGAAAAGATTTTGACATGGTCTACGTTCCTGGTGCCAATCACCATACTCTAGGCACCTACACCGAGCGCAAACTCCTAGACTTCTTCGTTCGCAACATTCTCGGTCAGACCCCGCCCGACTGGAACACCAAACCGATCGAGCTGGAATAGCTTGTGGCTCTTGCAATTGTTAGCTCGCCTTATCAGCTGTAATCAGGGCGAGGCGCGAGCAAATCTGCACCGAAGGACGATCGTGGAGTCTAGGACTTGCGCTGCGTATTGAGGATCGGCTCGCCGCGACGTTGGTCTGAGCAAACTGCTTGATAGGCACGCCTGCAGACCGCGTGTGTGCGATTGCAAGATCCCCTATCAGCCTGGTGTGAAGCGTTCAGGGGAAAAGCCGCACCCAACGCCGCTTCCGCTCGCCGTAACGCTACGGCGGTGCGGCCCACCGATCCGCTCGACGAGCATTGGAACACATAGGTCCCCGAACGGACGATTGCCTTGGCAATAGAAGACCCTCGTCGGTCATCGCCGCTGTGGGTGGCAGCCCGTCGGTCTGGAGCTGCCACGATTCTCATCCTCGCGTCACATATGAGCTGAAGCTTTCCGGATCGGGTATCCAATCGGCATCCAGTTGCTCGGCGATATGGTTGAATTCTGCCCTCAGGACAAGAGTGAGTAGAGCAGCCCCGCTACGAAAATCCCATCCTGGTTCGTTTGACGCATCGACTATTCAGATTGATTGGCGTGATACCCGGCGCGGCCGCAACACGCGAGGCCGTCAACCGCTGAGCAGAAAACCAGCCTTCGCCTTCCGCGGCGGCGGACCTCGTCAGCCTCTCGAAAGCTTGCCTGAGTAGGTTGCTCATGTGATCTGTGGAAGTGAGGATAGCGTGCACCCGTACAAACTAGACATTCATCGTGGCAGCTTGGCTGCAGGTGCAGCACGCCGTACCGCACGAGCAAGCGGACAGGCCGGCCAAGCCGGTTTTGAGCAGCACTTGGGCGAACTGCAGGCGGCGGACGAGTTGATGGGTGCGCTAGGCGAGGAGGTCCTCGTCAATGGCTCGCATGGTAAAGGTGAGTTGAGACCAACGAAGAGGCAGAGGATCCAAAGCAATCTGCAGCATGCTGTCACTGAGCGGCAACCAGGTGAGGTTGGCAACTCAGGCGCTCGCGTGATGATGCAACTCCCCACCGATCAGGTGGGTACATCGGAACGGGAGGCGCAACTTGTGATGCAGGGGGACGAGCACGAATACACCCCAGCACCGCATCTCGACGGGTCGATGCCCTCGACAGTGCAGCCGGATCGTCCAATTGTGGTCCCCGACGGTGCCGACAAGCGTCCTGTTTATTCCAACGATGCCACCGCCATCGAAGGGCTGAAGTCAGCACTCCTTGCGGGTAAAGCCAGGCCGGACACGGTCACTCGCAGCACAAATTCTCTTTTCGGCTTTAGTCGTTGGCTCTTTCAAAACAACAAGCCAGGGCTTGCTGCTCGGCTTTACCATCCGTCGCTGAGCCAGGATCTCGAGGAGTACGAGAGTAGGGGTGGTTCCTCCACCGTGGCTGGCGCACTGCGTCAATTGATGAAGTCGATGGGCGGAGCCGGCCCGATTGTGGGTCGCGCTGTCCTGAACCCCCATCCTGACGACGCCGCGCTCACCAGACATTTCAGATCCGCGAGCGGCTACGCAACTGCTCTTAACCATTTCAGTCATTACCTACGTCAAAATGACAAGCTCGGAATTGCGGGTCGCATTTACGATAAATCGCTGGATAAAGATGTTGAGAGCTACAAGGCCGCCTCCTCTAATGGTGGAGCTCCGATCGAATCTGCGCTGGTTTATCTCCGCAAGAACCCGCCGCGCGTTATACTCGGGAATCATCTGGAAAACGCGGTCAGCATGGAGGCTCGTCCCCGTGGCGACGCTGCTCAGCATACCGCACCACAGCAGGGATTCGATTGGCCAGAGGAGCTCCTGCCGGTAGGTTATAAGGAGGGCACCGATCTACCATTGTCTCTCGCCCCAACCGCGCACCAACACCAAGCGCCCGACTTTGGAGAGGCCGTCCCTCACTTGAACTGGCGCCACGGCGACCAGGGCGCCCCGGAGGAGCTGGTAGCTGCACGGGACAGGAGCAGCCCGCTGCCAAGCGAGGCGGTGCCACATAAATCTGGACGGGGACTCGCTACGCAGCCCAGATTGTGGGCGGAGAAATCCGCCTCGCCAGAGCTCTTTCGACGGCGGGCGGAGCAGGCTCTGCCGGCGTCCGCCAGAGGTGTGGAGACATCCTCCGCGGTTGATGAAGCCGCGCAGGCCGCTCGCCAAGCTTTGGCTTGGTTGCAGCAGGAGATGGAGGGGATCGAACCGATGCAGGATCCTCATGAGGTGGCTACACCGGAATGTGAGGCGCAGCTCGTCAGGCAGAGGGATGAGCACGAATCCACCCCAGCACCGCATCCCGGAGGTGGTGGGTCGATGCCCTCGACAGTGCAGCCGGATCGTCCAATTGTAGTCCCCGACGGTGCCGACAAGCGTCCTGTCTATTCCAACGATGCGACCGCTATCGAAGGGCTGAGGGCAGCATTCCACGCGGGTAAGGCCAAAGCGAACACGGTCACTTACAATGTAAATTCTCTTTTCGGCTTTAGTCGGTGGCTCCTTCAAAACAACAAGCCAGGGTTTGCTGCTCGGCTTTACCATTCGTCGCTGGATCAGGATCTCAAGGAGTACGAGAGTACGGGTGGTTCCTCCACCGTGGCTGGCGCACTGCGTTACCTCAAGAAGTCGACAGGCGGAGCCCCGATTATGGCTCGCCCTGTCGTGATCCCCTATCCTGACGATGCCGAGCTCATTAGAAATTACAGAGCCGCTTCGACCAAGGAGTACCTGGCAGCGCCTGCGACCGGACGGAATCCAGATACCGTGGGCGGCTATACAAATTTTCTTAGACATTTTAGTCAGTACCTGCGTCAAAATAACAAGCTTGGGATTGCGGCTCGGATTCACGACAAATCGCTGGATAAAGATGTTGAGAGCTTCAAGGCTGTCTCCTATGGTAATAGGCTAAGTATCAGTTCTGCATTGGCTCACCTCCGGGATATCCTGCCGCGCATTGTGCTCGGGCGCGAAACTGTCCTTTCTGCTCATCCGGCAGACGCAGTCACCAGGCGCGTTGGGGCCGCTGCTGAAGCTGGGCCAGCGGCACCGGCAAGAGCTCCCCAACCCGCCTCGCCAGCAACCGCTAGGCTGCCAGGCACCTACCGCGGCCTTCCACTGGTTGATGTGACCACACTGACTACCAGTTCCTCTGGGGCTCAGATCGGGGCGCTCGATCCGACAGCCCCGTCCAACGTTGCAACGGGGCGGGTGCTCGGCGCCGCCGAATGGCTGAGCGACGCCCATATCCAGAGAGATTACAATTTGCTGGAGGGGCAACTGCAGGGGATCAATCCGGCGCTCGCTGCCCGGACTCGGCTGGTGGATCCTTCCGTATCCCATCTACTGCGACACACGTCGCCGCAAGACGCTCGAGGCATATTGCAGTCCATCTATAATCAAAACAACGCCACAGCCGACTTCCTGTTCTTGCCAGTGAATAATGGCACGGCTACTAGCCCCGGCACCCATTGGTCGCTGCTGCTCGTTGATCGCCGCGACCCGGAAAGGCGGTTCGCCTATCACTACGACTCCCTCCAGCGAGAGGGATATAACGACGTGCCTGCAAAACAGCTCGCAGGACTGCTGAATGCCACCTTGGCGCCAGCCCCCATGGCCAGACAGACGAACCATTATGATTGCGGCGTATTTGTCCTGGAGGGCACGTGGGCGCTGGTTGAACGATTGGTGAAAGGGCAGCGGCCAGACCACGAGCCGCTGCCCCTCGACAACCTCGTTGCCGATCGGCAGGCGCTGCAAGACCGGCTAAGGAGGCGCTTGCCGCACGAGGAAGAGCCGCGGCAGCTGCTGGAGGATGAACCCGCCTCCCCACCGATGATGGCATTCGAGCCAGGGGAACTGCGGCAACTGTTGGAAGACGAGCCTGCCTCCCCACCAATGATGGCGTTCGAGCCAGGGGAACTGCGGCAACTGTTGGAGGACGAACCTGCCTCCCCACCAATGATGGCGTTCGAGCCAGGGGAACTGCGGCAACTGTTGGAGGACGAGCCTGCCTCCCCACCAATGATGGCGTTCGAGCCAGGGGAACTGCGGCAGCTGTTGGAGGATGAACCCGCTTCCCCACCGATGATGGCGTTCGAGCCAGGGGAACTGCGGCAACTGTTGGAGGATGAACCCGCTTCCCCACCGATGATGGCGTTCGAGCCAGGGGAACTGCGGCAACTGTTGGAAGACGAGCCTGCCTCCACTTGGGCACAAATCAATTCGACCCCACATGCGCGAGCGGACGGTGTTCATCAGCCAGCCCAGGCGCCGTGGCTCCCTGAACGCAGAAGATAACTTTGCGGAGGAGCGGTCACGCAACTGTCGGCGGCGCCGGGCCTCAGGGTGAATGGAAAGGATGGAGTGGCGGATGGTGTCGCGTGAAGGCGCAACACGCGTGCTGACCGACCTGCATACGTAGGAAGTCGTTCATTGCTCCCAAATCGTATGTGAGGAACATTCCTGTCCCGGCTGCGCCGCGCGATGCTAGGTCGCGTTGTTCAGCGGGCCAAGCCGATGACACCTACGAAGCTACTGATCGGGCAGATCGCCGTTGTGTGCGCAATTGTCATTATCGGCGTATGGACGGCAACCCAATGGTGCGCTCAAATGCTGACCTACCAGACGCCTCTCGGCGCACCATGGTTTCTCTTCGCCGGCTGGCCAATCTACAAGCCGTGGAAGCTGTTTGAATGGTGGTTCCACTTCGATGCTTATGCGCCGGAGGTCTTCGACAAAGCCGGTACGCTTGCAGGCGCCAGCGGATTCCTGGGTTGTGCCGCCGCAATCGCTGGCTCGCTTTTGCGCGCGCGACAGCGCGGGTCGGTTACGACCTATGGGTCTTCACGGTGGGCCACGACTCATGAGGTCGAGACGGCAGGGTTGTTACGGCCGGCGGGCGTTTTCCTCGGTAGGCTGAACGATCGCTATCTGCGCCATGACGGCCCGGAGCACGTCATGGCATTTGCGCCGACGCGTTCGGGCAAGGGCGTGGGGCTGGTTGTTCCAACGCTACTTTCCTGGACCGGGTCTGCCATCATTCATGATATAAAAGGCGAAAATTGGCAGTTGACCTCCGGCTGGCGGTCGAAATTCTCGTACTGCCTTCTGTTCAATCCGACCGACCCGAGATCGGCACGCTACAACCCGCTGCTGGAGGTGCGCAAAGGCCCAGATGAGATCCGGGACGTTCAAAACATCGCCGACATCCTCGTCGATCCCGAGGGCGCGCTGGAGCGACGGAACCACTGGGAGAAGACCAGCCATTCACTCCTAGTTGGCGCCATTTTGCACGTGCTCTACGCTGAAGAGGACAAGACGCTGGCCCGCGTCGCCACCTTCCTGTCGGACCCGCAACGCTCGTTTGCCGCAACGCTACGGCGGATGATGACGACAAACCATCTCGGGACGGGGCATAACCCTCAGGTCCATCCCGTAGTGGCCTCGGCGGCTCGCGAACTCCTGAACAAGTCGGAAAACGAGCGCTCAGGCGTCCTCTCGACCGCCATGTCCTTTCTCGGGCTTTATCGTGATCCAACGGTCGCGGCGGCCACTTCGTCCTGCGACTGGCGCATCGCTGACCTAGTGGATGGAGAGCGACCGCTGTCGCTCTATCTGGTCGTGCCGCCTTCGGATATCTCGCGCACCAAGCCTTTTGTGCGACTGATCTTGAACCAGATCGGCAGGCGGTTGACGGAGCGTCTGGAGGGGGACCCGAAGAAGAGCCGTAAGCATCAGCTGCTCATGATGCTGGACGAGTTTCCGGCGCTCGGTCGCCTCGACTTCTTCGAAACGGCGCTCGCCTTCATGGCAGGTTATGGCATTCGCTCCTATCTGATCGCACAATCTTTGAACCAGGTTTCAAAGGCCTATGGCGAGAACAATGCTATTCTCGACAATTGCCACGTGCGAATTGCCTTTTCCTCCAATGACGAACGCACGGCCAAGCGCATCTCGGATGCCCTCGGCACCGCAACCGAACTTAGGTCGATGCGCAACTATGCGGGCCATCGGCTTGCGCCCTGGCTTTCACATGTCATGGTGAGCCGCCAGGAAACCGCGCGCCCGCTCCTGACGCCAGGCGAGGTGATGCAATTGCCGCCGTCAGACGAATTGGTCCTGGTTTCTGGGTTGCCGCCGATCCGCGCCAAGAAGCTGCGCTATTATCAGGATCAGAATTTCACAGATCGGGTGCTGCCTGCGCCGGTGCTGCACGACGGACCCTATGCGGACTGCCCTGCATCACGCCCGGACGGCTGGACTGGACAAGTGTGCAGCGTCGATAGCCGACTTGCTGCGGACGAGGAAAGCGCCGACGCGCCAGTTGAAGACGAGGGAGGCGTTCAGCAGCAACGCCATCCAAGCCTGCCCGAAGAAGACGTTGTTGTCTCTCAAGAGCCCGATCAGGCCGATCTGTACAAGCCCGCAGACGATGACAGCGAAGCGCTCGCGGACAAGCGTGTCATGGATCGGATTTCCACTGCGGCCCGCGTCTACGGTATCAACGAGGGCAGGGGCGACGATGTCATTCCCGGCTTCTGAAGTCCGCTGAGTTGCCGAGCGCACCTCAGCGTAGATAACGGCCATAAGCAATTTTGAGCGTCTGGCCGATGCTTCTCCCGTCGCCGGCGCAACGCCGGGCCGTCGGAACGATCCGCATGAAGCCGCACCGCATTCGCCATCAGTTTCTGCTTGAGCCGGAGCTCAGCGAGAAACTGGACAACCTCAGTCGCGATCCGTCAACGACCAAATCAGCGATCGTGGGGAAGGCGATCGAGGCGTTCATCGAGCGGCGTGGCGAGAGCGAGTTCGATCGGCGCTACGGCGTAAGGCTTGACCGGCTCTCCCGCGATCTTGCCCACGTCAGGCGCGATTCCGAGGTGATCCTGGAGAGCCTGGCGCTCTTCATCCGCTTTTCGATCACCCTTCACGCCCACACGCCGGTCCCGGATCGGGCAACGCAGGCTATTGCCCAAGAGCGTTTCGAGAAATTCGTTGAGAAGGTCGGCCGCCAGATCGCTTCCGGCAAAAAGTCGCTTAGCAAAGACAATGGTGGGGGAGGGGAAGGATGAGCTCTCATCCCGAGGCCGACCACCGGCGGCGTGTCATGCTGCGCACCGCCATGGGTCCGGCAATCACCGAAGCCCTGGCCGATCCGTCCGTCATCGAGGTGATGGTCAATCCCGACGGCGCGCTGCGACTCGACCGGTTAGGCGAAGGTCGGGTCGATACCGACGTTCACATGCACCCGTCCGAGGCAGAACGTATCATCCGCCTGGTTGCTTCGCACGTGCGCGCCGAGGCGCACGCCGACAACCCGATCGTCAGTGCCGAATTGCCGTCTGGCGAACGCTTCGAAGGCCTGCTGCCACCTGTGGTGTTGGCGCCATGTTTTGCCATCCGCAAGCCCGCCGCGAAAGTCTACACCCTGGCCGACTATGTTGCCGAACGCATCATGCTGCCGCTGCAGGCCGATGCGCTGAAAAAGGCCGTCCGCGAGCGGCGCAACATGCTGATCGCCGGCGGCACTTCCTCGGGGAAGACAACACTCGCCAACGCTCTGCTGGCTGAAGTCGCCGAATGCGACGATCGGGTGATCCTGATCGAGGACACACGCGAACTGCAGTGCGCGGCCAGGGACTGCGTTGCCCTGAGAACAAGGCGGGGCTCGGTCACCCTTGCCGATCTCGTGCGCTCGACGCTGAGGCTCAGGCCGGACCGCATCATCGTGGGCGAGGTGAGGGGCGCGGAAGCGCTCGACATGCTGAAGGCATGGAACACCGGGCACCCAGGCGGCATCGCTACCGTACACGCCAATTCCGCGCGCTCGGCTCTCTATCGCATTGAGCAACTCGCCCAGGAAGCGGTGGTCACCGTTCCCCGCCGGCTCATCGCTGAGGCGATAGATCTGATCGTCTTCATAGCGGGACGCGGCTCGTCGCGCCACATCGACGCAATCGCCGAGGTCACCGGTCTCGACGGCAGCGGCGATTACGCCGTTGCCCCGCTCACGCTTTCGCAACTCCAGCAGCTTTGAAAGGCCTTCCTCATGCGCAAGAAGCTTCGCTTTCTTTCGTCCACAGCGCTCGCGTTTCTTATCACGGCCCCGGTTTATGCCGCCGGCTCCGGCATGCCGTGGGAGCAGCCGCTGCAGCAGATCCTGGAGTCCGTGCAGGGACCGGTCGCCAAGATCGTTGCGGTGATCATCATTATCACCACCGGCCTGACGCTTGCCTTCGGCGACACCGCCGGTGGTTTTCGGCGCCTGATTCAGATCGTCTTCGGTCTGTCGATCGCCTTCGCGGCATCGAGCTTCTTCCTCTCCTTCTTCTCCTTCGGTGGTGGGGCGCTCGTCTGATGGCCGCCGGGGAGCAGCATATCGAGGGCTTCGCAGTACCGGTCCACCGGGCGCTGACCGAGCCGATCCTGCTCGGCGGGGCTCCGCGCGCGGTGGCGATCCTCAACGGTACAGTGGCCGCGGCCATTGGCTTCGGCTTGCAGCAATGGATTGCTGGTCTGGTGCTTTGGATCGCAGGCCACTCGTTAGCGGTGTTTGCCGCAAGACGCGATCCGGACTTCGCCAGCGTGCTTGTGCGCCACCTACGTCTGAAGGGGTGGCTTGCATGCTGAACCTTTCGGAATATCGAAGCAAAGCCGACCGGCTTGCCGACCATCTACCCTGGGCTGCCTTGGTGGCGCCCGGCATCGTGCTCAACAAGGACGGCAGCTTTCAGCGGACGTTGCGGTTCCGCGGCCCGGATCTCGAAAGTGCGACGGAGGCTGAACTCGTCGGCATTTGCGCCCGGGCGAACAATGCTCTCAGACGCCTTGGCTCTGGCTGGGCATTGTTCTTTGAGGCCGAGCGCACAGAAGCGCTGGGCTATCCGAACTCGCATTTTCCTGACGCCGCGTCGTGGCTGGTCGACGAAGAACGCCGCGCTGCTTTCGAGGGGAAGGTAGCGCACTACGAGAGCCGCTATCATCTGACCTTGGTGTTTATGCCACCGCCGGACGCCCAGGCGCGCGCAGAAAGCACGCTCGTCGACTCTCATTATTCCCGAGGAGAAAGAGACTGGCGCCAGGATCTGGCGAGGTTCCGTGACGAGACCAACCGCGTGCTCGATCTCTTCTCGGGTTTCATGTCCGAAGTACGCGTCCTCGATGATGCTCAGACGTTGACCTACCTCCACGGCACGATTTCGCCTCGTCGCCATCCTATCATGGCCCCGGAAACGCCGATATATCTGGATGCAATCCTGGTCGATGCGCCGCTTACCGGTGGCCTGGAGCCGATGCTGGGTGAGCAGCATCTTCGCACACTGACCATCCTCGGCTTTCCGAACCTCACCCGGCCCGGAATCCTCGATACCCTCAATCATCAGGATTTCGCCTATCGCTGGATGACGCGCTTCATTCCGCTCGAGAAAACGGAAGCCACGAAGACGCTGACGCGATTGCGCCGGCAGTGGTTTGCCAAGCGCAAATCGATCGTGGCAATCCTACGCGAGGTCATTACCAACGAGCCGGTCCCGCTTGTCGATAGCGATGCCGACAACAAGGCGCTCGATGCCGACGAAGCCCTTCAGGCATTGGGCGGTGATCATGTGAGTTTCGGCTATCTCACCACCACCGTGACGGTGTGGGGCGAGGATCGCCAAGCCGCTGCAGAGAAGCTTCGCGCGGTCGAGCGCATCATCAATGGGCTCGGCTTCACCACGATCCGAGAAGGCGTCAATGCGGTCGAGGCTTGGCTCGGCTCATTGCCTGGCCATGTCTACGCTAACGTTCGCCAACCGCTCGTTCATACATTGAACCTTGCCCATCTCATGCCGCTGTCGTCGGTTTGGGCCGGTCCTGCGACAAACGAGCATCTCGCGAAAGTCACCCAAACCGAAGCGCCACCGCTTTTCGTTGCCGAGACCAGTGGGTCGACACCGTTTCGGCTTTCCACCCACGTCGAAGATGTCGGCCACATGCTGGTTGTTGGTCCGACCGGCGCCGGCAAGTCGGTTCTGCTTGCTCTGATTGCTCTGCAGTTCAGGCGCTACGCCGGCGCCCAGGTTTATGTCTTCGACAAAGGCAATTCGGCCCGTGCTGCAACACTTGCCATGGGTGGAGAACACCACGCGCTAGGAGCGGACGGTTCCCTTGCCTTTCAGCCACTGCGCAGCATCAACGACCAGGCTAGCCGAAGCTGGGCGGCCGAATGGATCGCCAGCCTTGTTGCCCACGAGAACGTCACCGTCACGCCGGAGGTGAAGGAGGCTATTTGGTCAGCGCTGGCCAGCCTTGCCACCGCGCCGGCGCAGGAACGCACACTGACCGGTCTTTCGGTCCTGCTTCAATCCAATGCGCTGAAGACCGCATTGATGCCCTACACGCTCGACGGTCCCTTCGGCCGCCTGCTCGATGCCGATCATGATGGGCTGGCCTTGTCGGATGTGCAGTGTTTCGAGACCGAGGAGTTAATGCACAGCCAAAGCGCTTTGCTGCCGGTGCTTACCTATCTGTTCCAGCGACTTGAGGAACGGTTCGACGGACGGCCCACGCTGATCATGCTCGACGAGGCGTGGGTCTATCTCGACAATCCGCTGTTCGCCGCCCGCATCCGCGAATGGCTGAAGGTGCTGCGAAAGAAGAACGTGTCGGTTGTCTTCGCTACGCAGTCGCTGGCTGATATCGCGGGCTCTGGCATAGCGCCGGCAATCATCGAAAGCTGCCCGCAGCGCATTTTCCTTCCCAATGATCGTGCCGTGGAACCCCAGGCGCGCACAGCCTACGAGCGCTTCGGTTTAAGCGAGCGGCAGATCGAATTGATCGCCCGCGCCACGCCGAAGCGTCAGTATTATCTGCAATCGCGCCGCGGCAACCGTCTGTTCGAGCTCGAGCTTGGCCCCATCGCTCTTGCGCTTTGCGGTGCTTCCGATCCGGCCACGCAGACTCTGATCGACAGGATCATGTCCGAAGACGGGCAAGGCAGCTTTGCCTCGCAGTTCCTGATCGCGCGCGGCCTCGATTGGGCCGGCGAACTTCTCAAGCAATTCCCTCAACCAGACAAGGAGCAATTCTCATGATGCGGCGACGCCTTCTCTCCGGCCTGATCACCGTTTCCCTGATCGCCAAGCCTATGGCCGACTATGTGCAGCCCGCCTACGCCCTTATCGTGTTCGATCCGTCCAATTATGCGCAGAACGTGCTGACGGCCGCGCGCGCATTGGAGCAGATCAACAACCAGATCCAGTCGCTGCAGAATCAGGCGACCATGCTGCAGAACATGGCGCGCAATCTTCAGCGTCTGGATTTCTCTTCCGTTGGCCAACTCACCGGTTCGCTCCATCGCATCGACGGCTTGATGGACCAGGCGAGTGGCCTCAGCTTTGATCTGGGCAAGCTTCAAGACCAGTGGCGCAGCCAATATCCGGAAAGCTACGACGCCACGATCAAAGTCAGCGATGTGGCGAGTGCTGCGCGGGAGCGTTGGCAAACCGCCATGCAGGCGTTCCGCCAGACCATGGGTGTCCAGTCGCAAATCGTCGAGAACGTCCGCGCCGACGGCGATCTGCTCGCCGATCTCGTCAACCGCAGCCAAGGGGCGGCCGGTGCGCTTCAGGCAAGCCAGGCCACCAACCAGCTGATGGCGCTTTCGACAAAACAGCAGATGCAGATCCAGACGCTGCTCGCAACGCAGTTTCGAGCTGAGGCCGAGGATGCCGCCCGCAAGGCCCAGTCAGACGAAGCCGCCCGCGAGATGACGAAGCGATTCTTGGGTACCGGCTCGGCTTATCCCGGCAATTAATCACGAGTTCATCACGACGAGAAAGGCAGCGGCATGAACGACCTTGGCGTCATCGATCGCTTCATGGAGACCTTCATCCGCTACATCGACAGCGGGTTCGGTCTGCTATCGGGCGACCTCGCCTTCCTCACTACCATTCTGATCGGCATTGACATCACACTTGCCGGCCTGGCGTGGGCGCTCGGCGACGAAACCAGCGTTCTCGGCCGGCTTGTCCGCAAGGTGCTCTATGTTGGCGTCTTCGCCTTCATTCTGAACAATTTCAAGAACCTCGCCGATATCGTTTATCGTTCTTTTGCCGGTCTCGGGATTAAGGCGTCGGCCGGCAATCTGTCGGCAGACAATCTCTTGCGCCCGGGCCGCATTGCCGCGACCGGTTTCGAAGGTGCTTGGCCAATGCTTGACCAAGCCAGTCAGCTCCTGGGCTTCCCGGAAATCTTCGGCAACGCACTGACCATCTTCGTGCTGCTGATGGCCTGGTTCCTGGTCATCATCGCCTTCTTCATCCTTTCCATCCAGCTTTTCATCACCATCCTTGAGTTCAAGCTCACCACGCTGGCAGGTTTTGTTTTGGTTCCATTCGCACTTTGGAACCGTTCAGCGTTCCTGGCCGAACGCGTGCTCGGCCATGTTATCTCGTCAGGCATCAAGGTGATGGTGCTCGCCGTCATTGTCGGTATCGGCTCCACGCTCTTCGGGGAGTTCGCTTCCGCATTGCAAGGCAAGGAGCCGGATCTTGCCGGTGCCATGTCCCAGGTACTGGGCGCACTGGCATTGCTTGGCCTTGGCATTTTTGGGCCGGGGATCGCGTCGGGTCTTGTCTCAGGCGCACCGCAGCTTGGGGCGGGCGCCGCCCTCGGCACGACCGCGGCGGCAGCGGGTGTATCACTCGTTGCTGGAGGCACAGCATTTGCTGGCGCGCGTATGGCAACCAGCGGCGGTGTCGCCGCCATCCGAGCCGGCACAACAATGGGATCGGCTGCTTCCACGTCATGGCAGATCGGGCGCGCAACCTCGCCCGACGCTGGCCTCTCCGGTGTGGCTGCTGGAATGCATGGTGTAACCAGTGCAGCTGGCGGCGCCGCTATACGCATAGCGCGATCCGCCACTGCAAGTGTTGGGCGCAACGCCGATGCCGGGCGCGATGCCGCGTGGACCGCGACCGGCGGCACGCCGACAGCGCCAATGACCGAACGCTCTGCCGGTTCGGCCACTGTTTCGGCGCCGACGTGGGCAAGGCGCCTACGTTCTGAACAGACCGCCCGTGCAAATCGCCACGCTGCCATGCAAGCTGTCCGAGACGGAGACCGGCCGGGAGGCAGCGCCACCCCCTCTCTCAACGACAAGGATGACTAGATGCTCTTCAAGCGACCCGTGCACCGTTACGGCAAAACACCCGAACCGGTCACGCCGTATCAAAAAGCCGCCCAGCTGTGGGACGAGCGCATCGGCTCATCTCGACTGCAGGCCAGGAACTGGCGGATCATGGCCCTTGGCTGCCTGGCCTTGGCGACCGGGCTTTCCGGCGGACTCGTATGGCAGTCGATGCAAAGCCGTGTCGTGCCTTATGTCGTCGAGGTCGATGGCTTCGGCGAGACGCGCGCCGTCGCGCCGGCGATCCGGAATTATGAGCCCTCGGATGCTCAGATCGCCTGGCATCTCGGCCGCTTCATCCAGAATGTCCGTTCCGTTTCCACCGATCCGGTTTTGGTACGGCAGAACTGGTTGGCAGCGTACGACTTTGCTAGCGATCGCGCAGCGCTCTTCCTCAACGAATACGCCAAGGCGAACGACCCCTTCGGTCAGATCGGAACGCGCAGTGTTTCGGTACAGGTCACCAGCGTGGTCAGAGCCTCCGAAAGTTCATTCCAGGTCAAATGGACCGAGCAGGTGTTTGAGCGCGGAAGCCTTGCCAGCACGATGCGCTGGACTGCGATCCTCACGATCGTGATTCGCTCGCCAAGCAATACGGATCAGCTGCGCAAGAATCCGCTCGGCGTCTTCATCAATGCCATTGACTGGTCACGCGAGCTCGACAGCGCCGTCCCAACCCCCCTTTCTCCGACGGAGTCCACCAATGAAAGGTAAAATGTCACCGATTCGTGCCGTGCTGATCCTATCGGTGTCGGCAGCGGTCGTTTCCGCTTGTGCATCGAAGAAGGTGCCGCCGCCTGAGATTTCCTATGACGCTGCCGACTTCAAACCGGCCGCGATCGAAAAGGCGCCGGAGAGGCCGATTAGAATTGTCGAGGTGCCAAAACCACTGCCGCTGCCTGGCCAAATGCAGCCCGAGCCCGGCAAGGCCGAGGACAAGCGCCCCCCTGAAGAACGCGTCGCTGATGCCAACAAAGCCGCGACCCAGCAACCCACCAAGTACGGGTATGTTAATGCCGTGCAAGTCTACCCCTTCACCGATGGCGCGCTTTATCAACTCTATGCCGCGCCGGAGCGCGTGACCGACATCGCTCTGCAGCCGGGCGAGAAACTAACCGCCGTGTCGGCTGGCGACACCGTGCGCTGGGTCATTGGCGATACCGCAAGCGGCACCGGTGACAATCAGCGCACCCATGTTCTGGTAAAACCCTTCGCGCCGGGTCTTGCCACCAATGTCGTCATTACGACGGACCGGCGGACCTATCATTTGCAGCTTCAAAGCACCGAGAAGACCGCAATGGCGGCAATCTCCTGGACCTACAGCCAAGACCAGATCATCGCGCTTCGCCAGCGCAATGCTCAAGCCGAGGCAGTTACACCGGTCGCGTCGAATATCGCGCTCGAAAACCTTCGCTTTCGCTACTCAATCAGTGGCGACACACCGCCCTGGAGACCGACGCGAGCCTTCGACGACGGCAGCAAGGTCTATATTGAGTTCCCTCGTCGCATAGATCAGGGCGAGGCGCCACCACTCTTCATCGTCGGCGCAGATGGGAGCAGCGAGCTCGTCAACTATCGCGTGCGCGGCAACTATTACATCGTCGATCGGCTCTTCGCCGCGGCCGAACTTCGCCTCGGCACCAAGCGGCAGCAGGTGATCCGCATCAGCAGGATTGACGGCAGGCAACCGCAACGGCGGATCTCGCTCTTTCGCGGCAGCCGGCGAGGTGAGGACTCATGATCGAAAATTCCCGCTCTGGCATCCCGCCGAAACTGGATCCCGAGGAGCTGCAGCTTCGGGCCTCTCCCCGCCGCGTGGTGCGGTTCAGGCGCGGTGTGATCATCGCGATCGCAGCGCTCGGATCCGGCGCTGTCTTCGGCGTTACCATGATCGCCCTCCAGGGGCCGGCCCTTCGCATCAGGGATCAGGCGGAAGATCTCTACAACACTGAGCGCAAACCAACCGCCGAGGGGCTCGATACGCTTCCCCATGACTATTCCGGCATGAAGCCGAAGCCTCCCGTCCTTGGGCTACCTTTGCCGGGCGACCTCGGCCGCCCCATCCTCGAGCGGCAGCGCCAGCTCGGCATCGTGCCGGGCCAAGACATCTCGGCCGAGGAGCAGCGTCTAGCGCAGCAGGCGATCGAAGCGCGTGAATCGCGGGTGCTTTTCCGCGTCGAAAATCGAGCTCAAAAGACAGATGTCGGAGAGAGCGTGCAAACTGCTCAGCATCCATTTGAGGCGCTTCCCCAATCCGAAGCAGGACGCGCGTCAGCCTCGGTGGCGGCGGCGGAAGGCGACCAGAACAATCAGCAGCGAAAGCTTGATTTTCTCAGCCAGCGGAGCACTGGCGGGATCTACAATCCGCATGCGCTGCAGACGCCGATCTCGCCATATCAACTGATGGCTGGCAGCGTGATTGCCGCCAGCCTGATCACCGGCATCAATTCCGATTTGCCGGGCCTTGTCGTCGCGCAAGTCACCGAAAATGTGCACGACACGGTCACGGGCAACATATTGCTGATTCCGCAGGGCTCACGTCTTATCGGCGTCTACGACAGCGTCGTCGCGTTCGGGCAAAAGCGAGCGCTGCTGGTCTGGCAGCGCATTCTGCTGCCCGACGGCTCGTCGGCCGAAATCGACAATCTGCCCGCGAGCGACACCGCCGGCTACGCAGGGCTGGAAGACGAAGTCGATTTCCACACTTGGCAGATGATCAAGGGAGTGGCGCTTGCCACATTGCTCGGTGTCGGCACAGAATTCAGCCTCGGCGAAAACGAGAGCGATCTGGTCAAGGCGATCCGGGAATCAGCCCAGCAGAACGCCAGTCGAGCCGGCCAGCGCATCACCGAAAAAAACCTCAATATCCAGCCCACCATCGTCGTCCGCCCAGGTTGGCCACTGCGCGTCATCGTGCACAAGGACATCGTGCTGCGGCCATACGCCAGTTGAGCAGGAGTTATCATGGCTGACCTGAAACTTGGAAAACTTCCGGACCGAACAGCTTCGAAGATCACCATTACCGTCAGCGCGGAGCTGAGCCAAACACTCAAGGAGTATGCTGCACTTTACCGTCAGACCTATGGTCAGTCTGAAACCGTGGCAGAACTCATCCCTTTCATGCTGGCGGCGTTTCTGGAAGGCGACCGAGCCTTTGCCAAGGCCAGAAAGGAACGTCTGCCGACGGAGCTTGCCGGAAAATCGTGACTCCTCCGCTAGGGCAGCTGGAACATTGCCTAGCTGTCGCGACCTACCTGCTCCTCGCGAAGCATAGGATCAAACACCTTGGAATGCAGGTATGCGCAAGAGATGATGTGGAAGGAGATACCGCGCAACAGCCTAAGTTTGCATTTTCGATTTGGTCGGCCGTGAACTATCCGCAAGCCATTGATCTGGCCTGTTGATTGAGGCGGATAGCGGCTTTGGAATTGCAGGATTAGCGGTATTTGGACGCTGTTTTCCTGCAATTCGGTTTTGCGATTCCCTTG
>NZ_RZRT01000052.1:0-36715 GCF_003998295.1 Mesorhizobium sp. M7A.F.Ca.US.011.01.1.1 | reverse complement strand
CAAGGGAATCGCAAAACCGAATTGCAGGAAAACAGCGTCCAAATACCGCTAATCCTGCAATTCCAAAGCCGCTATCCGCCTCAATCAACAGGCCAGATCAATGGCTTGCGGATAGTTCACGGCCGACTCACTATTTCTATGCTGAACAGTCTCGCCTGAGTATATGTTTTAGCTAGTCGCTAATTAGACGGAATTCTGCCAGTCTGCATTCCCCCCTGATCTGATGTAGAGCAGCTTCCAAGTGGGAATTAGCCCCCCATCGACCGGATCGGGCGACACGAACATGCGCTGAAGGCTTGGCGGAACGGCTACTGGGACCATGATGCTACTCGAATGCAAGATAGTGTCAGAACGTCCCGGGAAGGCTGCAGGCAGGGGATGTCAGGTCAATCAGCCTATAGATATGATACCGCCCATTCGCTGAGACTTCACGATGGGCATAGGAGGTGGGAATTCTTGCCTTGAGATGGACGCGGCTGTCGGAGCAGGCGAGCACGGCAGCAGCGATGGCCTGAACCTTCGGGCCGCTGACAAAAACGTTCACCACCGCACGCGAGCCGAACCCGTCGAGATACGTCTCGAAAGCATCGAGGTGGGCCATCAGCCCGAAAGCCTGGATGTCGCGAACTTCGCCATCTTCGAGCCGGTGGGTTTCACGTACCTTGGCCACCTGTTGATCGAGCAAAGCATCGATATGCGCATTCTTGTCGCTTCTTGGGACGAGGAGCGAGATCCGTTCCGGACTGACGATATCGATCAATCCGTAGAATACGTCGGCATCTCCTCCGATCCCCACGAGCAGGACTTTCTCTTCGCCCATTCCTCCGCTGCCTTGAAGATGAGGGACGGTGACGTATCGGTCCAAGCCGCTGGAAAAATCCTCTTTGCCGATCGCGTTCCCGTAGATACCTTCGGCGTACCCGAATTCGAGAGACTGAATCGACATTTTCTTGAATGCCACCGCAATCAGCCATTGGATGTAGATTCGCGGCATCGTCGAGCACTCGACGAAAACCTTCCGCAGGCTTCCTTCGTATGAGCCACATGAAGCGGCCATCTGAGTGAGCAGGTGATCGAGGAGATTGATGTTCTTCTGATACTCGATGGAAGGCTCGAGGGTGATCACAGTCACTTCGACGCCCCATCGGGTACCCATAGCGATGAGCTTTCGCCGGTTTTCTTCGACGGCTGGGACGTTCGCTTCCTTCAGAGCAAAGTCCAGAACCACGATCTTGCCGACCTTCAGGTCAAGATGGTTTTCGAACGCGGCGAAACGCGTTTCCCATCCAAGCGCGACGATCGCGATATCTGCCTCCATCGTTTCGCAGGTACCTGCATCTCTCGCCTTCTCGGTGACGGCCAGATGGCCGAAGACTCGATACTCGACAGTTGAAGCGGTCATTCGAGATCGCTCTCGAAAAGCGAGTGCTGGAATTCGGTCTTGAGTGCGGGCCGCGCGACGAGCTCCTTAAACACCGAGTCGGCCCAGTCTTCTGGGAGCCGATGCCTGGTAAAAAGCAGGTCGACCATCCGCGCCGCAGGGATTGTGTTGATTTCGTACGGGCCGCGATAGGAGAACCCGAAGTAAGGTGCAAATCGCCGATGCAATCTGATCATCATCTCCTTCGATGCGGGGTCGGCGCGGTCCACCTCAAAGTTGCCGGCGGCGGAGACCTCCCGGATAAACCCATCCCTTTCCGCCCGACGCAGGACCTCGTCCAGTTTTCCGCTGGGTTGCTCCAGTCGGTTCACCAGCGAGCGCATTTCCTTTAGATCAACCCTGAAAATGCCTCTCTCTGTCGTTCCTAGAGCATTTTCTTCGGCAAACTCTGTCTGGAGGCGAGCGGTCAGGTAACCCAACGCCCGCACCATGCGCACGCTCTCTTCTTCGTACGGATGTGAAAGCGCCTGAAGTCCATCAAGCTTCCGTTGAGAGGCGGCGTTCACAGCCTGTCTCTGCTGTTCGAGATGAATCTGTAAATCCGAGTTGATGAATTCCACCAGTTTTCGTGGATCACTGGAACTCGGAACACTGCGGCGGAAGATCTCTCCCATTATATCAAGGAAATCGCGTATACAGACGTCGCTCAATGATGTGATGATCTGGTGCCCTACGTACGGGTAGTCATGCAGACGCAGCATCTGGCACGCTTTCAGAAAAGCCCATCCCTGTTTCCGGGCGATCGACCTCTTCAGATTTGAAGCATCCGCCTTGCTCATGGGCCGGCGCTTAATTTCCGGGTTCATGAGCGCGAGCGCCAGCCCTTCGGCATAAGGGCGCGCTTTTCGATCAAGAAGGAATTGCTGCTGATCCGCCGTCCTCAAATTCACGGAGAGGAATTCACGTGCTGCATCAGCAAGTGCCACAAGCTCTTCTCTGCCCTCGGAATGACCCGATATGATAACCCGCTCGATGATGTCATTGACGGAAAGCCGCCCCAGCCGGTTTTTGAGCGAAAACGCGCTGAGCGCATCGTTGCGCTCGAGATCACTCCGCAGATGGTCAGGAAGCGCATAGTACAGCCGAAGCGACGACACGTTCTCGCACAGCGTGGCGAACTCCCTCGGATCGACTGAATCAAGATTCTCGACGTCCCGGTCAGCATTCGAGAGCGACTGGCCGGGTATGATCGTCCGGATCGTGTCGTAGAGGCCGCCGATGTAGGCGAGGACCCATTTCACGTTGCCGCGCGTCTTTCTCACCAAGGTGTTCAGGAACTGCTGTTGGAGCGGTGTCAGTGCTTCACAGTCGTCAATCAGTATCTTGAAGAAGGGCGCCCTGTCACCGGCGAAAGATGGGCCATTTAAAAGTGGAGTGATCGCGGTCGCGACCTTGTTAATGATCGCGCCAGGGTCTGTTGCTCTGAAGCCGGTCGCTCCGGCATCGGCGGCAAAGAAGAACGCGTTGAAGCATTCGTCGACGTACCGGGTTATCCCACCCCGCAGCTCATCGATGCTGAAGAAGTCGAGACGGGCAGGTTGGGGTATGAAGTGCAGCACTTCGCGATGCAGTGCCAGGGCGACGTCCCTATCTTCGGAGGCCCGGTATTTCAAGTGGCCGTCGCGTCTGAGCTGGCCGATGCTCTCGAGCAGGCGTTCGACTATCTTCAGCTCCAGATAGTGAGAGAAGATTACGAATTGCCGCGGGATCACGGCGGCCGTGTCGAAGCGTATCCGCTCCGGAATGAGGTTCAGAACGGCGTTGTCGATTAGGGGCGAGAATGTCTCATTGAGCTGGAAGAAGACGCCATACCAAGCGAGCTTGCCGACTTGGTCCGAGAGACTTTTGTCTTCAAGAATATGGACTGTGGAAAGCGAGCGAAGAATGCTGGTCTTGCCGCTGCCTCTCGTCCCTGCGACGAAGACCGGCTTGGCGGCGGCAGAAATCAACGCCGACTTCTGACTGAACCACAGTATCGGGCGGCTTTCGTACTCGATCCTGTTGGGGCCGAACGGATTCTCCATCGCTATTCGTCCCTTACCTTAATGCGCCAAGCCGAGTTTGCCTTGGTGAGGCCGTCTATCTCGATGAAGCGCGCCGCTTGGAGCATCAGAAGAGAGTCTTCCAGATCTAGCCCGAGCTCGGCGGAGGCAGCAATCTCAGTGATCTCGTCCCAGAAGAGTAACCCATTCCCGCGCCTGGTGGCATGGTCGCGCAGTCGGCGCAGCAGGTCAAACGTGTCGTTGTTCAGAAAGGCCTTGCCGTTGGACATGGTCGAAATAAAGCAATGTTCGCCTTCCATGACCGTCCCGTCGGCGACATTGGTGCGGTAGGGTATAAGTCGGATGCCGACGAGCTCTCCCTGATCGGTCGTGAAGAAGACGAGCTCATTGAAACCTGACTGTATCTCTGGTGCTGAGATGCAGATCAATTTGCCGTCCGGAAACCTTGGATCGTTGACGATCTCGACCGGATCAGCATGTATGTGTCCATGCAGGTAGACGATAGGCTTGTTGCCCTGCAGCAGCTGAGTTCTGACAAATCCGCTGTTGAGCATCTCCGCGTATGGCGTAATGCGCGGAGTCTTTTGTGGCAGCAGATTGTGATGGCCGATTATGATGCCGTAACGCATGTCGGGCTGCTGGAGCAATTCCTGTAGGCCTGCAAGCATCTCACGCGAGATGTATGGCGTGTCCATCTGACCGTAATACTCGTCGTCGGACGCCTCCTTGTCTGGATCGCTGGGAGGTGTCGCGGGCGAATGTCCCGAGATGTCCGGCGAGCCGAGATCTAGAGGCTCTGTAGAAGGACTGAGTGCCTCGAGACGATCACGAAGGAACGCGGGAAGGTTTTGAAGCTCCCAACTGCCTATCGCTGTGTTGACGAGGATGAAGTTTGCGCCTGCGGATCCTGTCGGAAGTCTGAAGTGCACGGGTTGGTCCACGGGAACGGTCTGCCAACCCAAGCGGGCGGCTAAACTCGCCATTTCGCTGAATTTCTCAGTCGGTCCAAGTTCGCGCGCGTCATCACGGTTCACATCGTGATTTCCCGGTACGAATATCAACGGAAGCGCCTTTGAACTGCGTCCCTGTGCGCGGCAGAGCAACGTGAAATGCTGGAATGCCGAAGCAATGAAGGTCTTGTCGCCACGGCTCGTGAAATCCCCCATGAAGGCGATCGAATCCAAGGGCTTCGAAGTCGTCAGCCGCCGAAGTTTCGTCAAGACGGCACGCAGCGAAGACGCGCGTAGCTTCTGCGTTATTTTCGGAGCGAACTTGCTATCCTTGGCATCGATGTTGCTAGAGGAAGGATGCCAGTCCGGATAGTGAATATCGCCTACTTGAAGGATTCGCACCCGCCGCATAACTCGCCCCCCTGCCGAGAGCCATAGACTAATCCGTTCGCTTTTGCCAAGCGCGAACGATCATCCGCAGTGTCCTTAACGAGGTAGCCTGCACTTTTCGAGAATTGCCACGGCGGCTATTTTTCGGCTGTGAAGCACACGAGACCCGTGACGTGAGACCCAGTTGCTCAATGCCCAGTTGCTCAATGAGCTTTCTTACGAATAAGGGAGAATTTCCGCGGCCGGACTATCTCTGAGCGAGCGTGCATGACTGCCAACGGAAGGTCTTGCACGCACCCTTGCGATCTTGAGCAATGGTCGCCATGACTTTCTTCTTGCAGGCTTTTGAGTGGCCCAGCCTGCGATCACCAGACCCCACCGATTCTAAAGAGCGTGGCAGATGGGATAGTCGAGGTTGCCCGTGCACAGTCACGCTCAGGGCTTGCGCCGCCCAGAGGACACGCTGAAAAGGCAGATTGGGGCGCAAGCACGCCATTCACGAGAGGTTCGACATGAAGACCATGCAAGAAAAAGACATTCCGGCATTCGTACAAGCAGTTGTGGACGCCGGCTGCAAAATTTGCGCGATTGGCAACTTGGGATACGTCTTTGGCGATGCTGATTTCACGCCAGCGCAACGGAGGGCCGTCGAGCCACAGCTGCGTAGGATTGCTGAAATCTACGGCGAACGCGATCATCTCATGAACGAGATAGCTGTATATCTGCGGTCGATCGGACGCCATGTCGAGGTTGAGCCGAAGACAGGTATTTCCTGATGGCCGTGATCGCGAGAAGCCGTCTTCCAACCTCTGAATCCTAAAGGAGGTGACCCCCAAGGCCGTTCGTCACCTTCGACCAGAATAACCACATCCGTGACCGCCTGAGCTACTTGGTCGATACGCGCACATGGCCAATACAGTTTCTCCATCCTTCACGAAGCGAATGAGGCTTTGGCCATTCAGCCCCGGTCTACGGGGCGTGACTTGTCCCCGATGCATGCGCGAGCTCTCCGCCCGGCTGGCCGCCGGTCGTCGCCACCGGCCGAAGGCGCCCGAATGCGCTTGACAAGATAGCGTCAGCCCGTTCAACCTAAGGCATTCACCAGGGGAGTCCCGGCAAGGGGCTGAGATACTGCTGGCTTTCGCGGCGCAGTGACCCGTTGAACCTGATCCAGTTCATACTGGCGTAGGGACGGTGCAAGCGCTTTGCGGGAGTTTACGCCCGAGGTCCTGTTGCAGCAGGTCTACAGAAGCGTCTTTTCATCCTTCCGGCACAGAACTGGGTCTCCAATGCATGAGCAAAGGAGCCTCACGATGAATGCCCTCACCCCCGCCGTATCGACGGGACCACTGCCCGCCTCGCGGAAAATCCACAAGCCCGGCGTCCTCTACCCGCAGATCAGGGTGCCGATGCGCGAGATTTCCGTCCATCCGACGGCCGGCGAACCGCCCGTCACCGTCTACGATCCGTCCGGCCCCTACACCGATCCATCAGTCGAAACCAGCATCGAAAAAGGCCTTGCCCGGCTTCGCCACGAATGGGTCACGGCGCGTGGCGATGTCGAAGCCTATGACGGCCGCCACGTCCGGCCGGAAGACAATGGATTCGCCACCGGCGAGCGCCTGACACCGGAATTTCCGATACGCAATCGGCCGCTCAAGGCCAAGCAGGGCAAGGCGGTGACCCAACTTGCCTATGCGCGCGCCGGCATCATCACGCCAGAAATGGAGTTCGTAGCCATCCGCGAGAATCTCGGCCGCGAGGTGATGCGCGGCAAGCTGCAACGCGACGGCGAAGCCTTCGGCGCGGCGATCCCAGATTTCGTCACACCCGAATTCGTGCGCGACGAGGTGGCGCGCGGGCGCGCAATCATTCCCGCCAACATCAATCATCCCGAGAGCGAGCCGATGATCATCGGTCGCAATTTTCTGGTCAAGATCAACGCCAACATCGGTAACTCGGCTGTCACATCGTCGATGGCCGAAGAGGTCGAAAAAATGGTCTGGGCTATCCGCTGGGGCGCGGACACGGTGATGGACCTGTCGACCGGCCGCAACATCCACAACATCCGCGACTGGATCGTGCGCAATGCGCCGGTGCCGATCGGTACGGTGCCGCTCTATCAGGCGCTGGAAAAGGTCAACGGCATCGCCGAGGATCTGAACTGGGAGGTCTACCGCGACACGCTGATCGAGCAGGCCGAGCAAGGCGTCGACTATTTCACCATCCACGCCGGCGTGCGGCTGCACTACATCCCGCTGACCGTCGACCGGGTCACGGGCATCGTCTCGCGCGGCGGCTCGATCATGGCCAAATGGTGCCTGCACCATCACCGGGAGAGCTTCCTCTACGAGCATTTCGAGGAGATCTGCGACATCGCCAGAGCCTATGACGTCTCCTTCTCGCTCGGCGACGGCCTTCGTCCCGGTTCAATCGCCGATGCGAACGACGCGGCGCAATTCGCCGAACTGGAAACACTTGGAGAACTCACCAAGATTGCCTGGGCAAAGGACTGCCAGGTGATGATCGAAGGCCCGGGCCATGTCCCCATGCACAAGATCAAGCAGAACATGGACAAGCAGCTCGCAGTGTGCGGTGAGGCGCCGTTCTACACGTTGGGGCCGCTGACGACCGACATCGCGCCGGGCTATGACCACATCACCTCAGGGATAGGTGCCGCCATGATAGGCTGGTTCGGCACCGCAATGCTTTGCTACGTCACGCCGAAAGAGCATCTCGGCCTTCCCGACCGCAACGACGTCAAGATTGGCGTGATCACCTACAAGATAGCCGCCCATGCAGCCGATCTGGCGAAGGGCCATCCGGCAGCGAAAACCAGGGATGATGCCCTTTCGCGCGCGCGCTTCGAGTTCCGCTGGGAGGACCAGTTCAACCTGTCGCTCGACCCCGAAACCGCACGGTCCTTCCACGACCAGACCTTGCCCAAGGAGGCGCACAAGCTGGCACATTTTTGTTCGATGTGCGGGCCGAAATTCTGCTCCATGCGCATTTCCCACGACATCCGTGCCGAGGCCCAGAAGGAAGGCATGGCGGCAATGGCGGCAAAATACCGGGAGGGCGGCGATCTCTACATGCAGGCGGACGAGACTGGCGTACCGGTCGTGCCAGAGGCTCCCAAACCATCATGAGGGTGCTCGTCAAAGGGGCCGGCGTTGCCGGCCTCACCGTCGCTTTCGAACTCGCCGCCCGCGGCGCGACGGTCACCGTCGCCGAGATGCGGCATGGCCTTGGTGGCAACGCGTCGTGGTTCGCCGGCGGCATGCTGGCGCCATGGTGCGAGCGCGAAAGCGCGGAGCAGCCGGTGCTGGATCTCGGACGCGATGCTGCCGACTGGTGGGATGCGGTGCTGTCGGGTCAGGTGACACGGGCCGGGACATTGGTCGTGGCCGCGCCGCGTGATGCCGGTGAGCTTGACCGGTTCGCCAGTCGCACGTCAGGGCATCGGCGCGTCGATGAAAACGAAATTGCGCTCCTGGAACCCGACCTCGCCGGCCGCTTCCGGCGTGGATTGCTCTTCCCCGACGAGGCTCACCTCGACCCACGCCCGGCGATGGCGGCACTTCATGACAAGCTTGCGACCATGGGTGTCAAATTCCACTTCGGCTGCGACGCCCGGCCTGTTTCGGGATTCGCCCGTCAGATAGACTGCATGGGAATGGCAGCGGCCGATGACAGGCTGCGCGGTGTTCGCGGCGAAATGCTGATCCTTCGCACGCCTGATGTCTCGCTGTCGCGGCCGGTCCGTTTGCTTCATCCACGCTTTCCGCTTTATGCCGTGCCGCGCACCGATCACCGTTTCATGATCGGAGCGACGATGATTGAAAGCCAGAGCGCCGGACCGGTGACGGCGCGTTCCATGATGGAGCTGCTGGGCGCCGCCCATGCCCTCCATCCGGCCTTTGGTGAGGCCGAGATCGTTGAAACCGGTGTGGGTGTCCGTCCGGCATTTCCCGACAATTTGCCACGCGTCGAAACAGACGGTGAGATCATCGCGATCAACGGTCTTTATCGTCACGGTTTTCTCCTCGCCCCCGCCATGGCGCGCCAGGCTGCCGACCTGGTTTTCAGTCAAGACAGAACCAAGGAGCATGCTCATGAAACTGATGGTCAACGGCGAGGCGCGTGAGATTGCCGCCACCACGCTGGCCGAGTTGCTTGCCGCGCTCGACTATGAGGGCGATTGGCTCGCCACCGCCGTCAACAGCGACCTCGTGCACAAAGCCAACCGCGCGGAGTTCCAGTTGAGCGACGGCGACCGGATCGAAATCCTCTCGCCCATGCAGGGCGGCTAGCATGTTGGAGCTTTATGGAACCGAGCTTTCGTCGCGCCTGCTTCTCGGCACGGCTCAGTATCCTTCGCCGGCCATCCTTGCCGATGCAGTCAAGGCATCGGGCACGTCGGTGGTGACCGTCTCGTTGCGGCGTGAGATGGCGGGCGGTAGGGCCGGCGAACAATTCTGGTCGTTGATCCGCTCGCTGGGCGCCAGAACCCTGCCCAATACCGCCGGCTGCCTCTCCGTCAAGGAAGCCGTCACCACCGCGAAAATGGCGCGCGAGGTCTTCGGCACCAACTGGATCAAGCTCGAAGTGATCGGCAATCACGACACGCTACAGCCGGATGTGTTCGGTCTGGTTGAAGCCGCCCGCATCCTGTGCGAGGACGGCTTTGCGGTATTCCCCTATACCACCGACGATCTCGTTGTCGCCGAGCGGCTGCTGGAAGCGGGCTGCAAGGTCCTGATGCCGTGGTGCGCACCGATCGGTTCCGCCTTGGGACCGGTCAACATGACGGCGCTGCGCTCGATGCGCGGATATTTCCCTGGCGTCCCGCTGATTGTGGATGCGGGGCTCGGACGGCCGTCGCACGCGGCCACCGTCATGGAACTCGGCTTTGACGCCGTGCTCCTGAACACAGCGGTCGCCAAGGCGGCAGATCCGGTCGGCATGGCGCGTGCTTTCGGTAAGGCGGTCGACGCCGGTCGTGAGGCGTTCAGTTCGGGAATGCTCGAACCGCGCGACGTCGCCGTGCCATCGACACCGATGGTCGGCAGGGCCGTTTTTTCATGAAGCTCGATCCCTTCTACCTGATCGTCGACAGCGCCGCCTGGATCGAAAGGTTGGCGCCGCTCGGCGTCAAGCTGATTCAGCTTCGCATCAAAACCATGGATGAAACCGGGCTGCGCGCGGAGATCCGCAAGTCGAAGGCCTGGTGTGTCCAACACAAAAGCCAGCTCATCATCAATGATTATTGGCGCCTGGCAATCGAGGAAGGCTGCGATTTCGTGCATCTGGGCCAGGAGGATTTGCAAACGGCCGACCTCTCGAGGATACGGGCAGCGGGCGTCAGGCTCGGATTGAGCACGCATGATCATGTCGAGCTGGAAACGGCCATGTTTGCCGAGCCCGACTATGTCGCGCTCGGTCCGATCTATCCCACCACTTTGAAGAAAATGAAGTGGGCACCGCAAGGGCTAGAGCGGATCAGCGAGTGGAAGCGGCGGGTGGCGCCGATCCCATTGGTCGCCATCGGCGGCCTCAACCCCGACCGCCTCGACGGCGTCTTTGAGGCCGGCGCCAACAGCGCCGCAGTGGTCACGGACATCACGTTGAGCTTCGACCCCGAAGCGCGCACGCGAGAATGGATCGAAAAGACGGACCGATGGCGATGAGACGAGAACCGCATGTGCTTGTCGTTGGCGGATCAGATTCCAGCGGGGGTGCTGGAATAGCACGCGACATCGAGACGATCTCTGCCGTTGGCGTGCGCACCTGTCTCGCCGTCACAGCGCTAACGGTGCAAACGCACGACGCCGTGATCGAAATCCATCATTCGCCACCCAGCATGGTGGCCAATCAGATGTGTGCCGCGCTACAGGCCAACGACGTAGCCACAATCAAGATCGGCATGCTGGCGACTGCCAAGATCATTGTTGCCGTTGCCGCAGTGCTGCGCAAATTTCCGCAAGTGCCGGCAGTACTCGACCCTGTGCTGGCCTCCACCTCAGGCCGCGCACTTCTGGAAGCAGGCGCTATCGCTGCCATGAAGCGCGATTTGATGCCGCTTTGCTGCATTGTCACGCCCAACCTTCCTGAACTGGCGCTCCTTACTGGTTCCGAACCGGCTTCGGATGAGGACGGTGCGCTCCAACAAGGACAAAGACTGCAGGCCGTCGGCCCTCAGGCCCTGCTGATCAAGGGTGGGCACGCGTCGGGTCCCCGATCGGCCGATATTCTGTTACGCTCCGATCATGAACCCATCCACTTCGACACGCCGCGCCTTGCTATATCGATGCGCGGAACAGGTTGCATGCTGGCCAGCGCGATTGCGGCGCATCTGGCGAAGGCGAAGTCGCTCGAAGATAGCGTGCGCGAAGGCAAGCTGTTTGTGTTCGAGAAGCTTCAGAAATGCCGGCTGAATAATCACAACGTTCTGCGTCCAGCCAAGCAGACCCATTTTCCAGAATTTTTCCAGTAGCGAGACTGGAGGGCTACTGCTTCTCTATGCCATCCTTACAACGCGTTGAGTTCCACTGTGCCGTCCAGAATTATCTGTCGTTGTCCAGAATTAAGCCGGGCTTAGAACTGAAACGAACCCGCCGAAAGGTACGAGCGGCCCTCACTCGATAAGGGTTACCAAACCTATTCCTGTGGGCTACCAATCCGCGTGGTGGGTGGCCTTAGGTTACCAATCAGTGTGGCGTCCGGAATTATCTGCCTCTCTCCGGAATTAAGCCGAGATTAGAAGATCGGTGCGGTATTGCGCCCGGTCAAACCGTGTCGATTTGCGGCGTAGCCGACGTGTCTCACGCTTGGCGGCGTCGCACGCTGGTCCCGATTGTCGCCCGAATATCTGCCTACCGGCGACAGTGAATGCGCCAAGCTAGACCTTCGTCGATAGGGCGGCTCCGGTTTACCAATCCTGTCGTCCTAGGTTGACCAATCCGTTGTCGACCGTGAGCGGGTTTACCAATAAGGGCGGCTATATTCTGCGCAAACCCAATCACCTGATGCCAATCCAGAATTAATCGTCATTAAGGGCATTGGTAAACTCAGTCTGAAACCCCACCCTTAGCCAGAAAACTCTCCTGTTTTCAATCGCATAGCCCGCCCGCCAGCAACCGATAATTCGGGACCGGTAAACCCGTGAAAGGCCCAATAATTCCGGACGTCACACCAGTCTGCCCTTTTATGCGACTTTTCGAGCACAGACCGGGAACATCTGACCGTTTCCATTCATCGCCCAAGGCCGGTTTAGCGCTGGAAAAGCCAAAGTGCGGGAGTAAGAATGGCCGCAACGGGGCCGGAAGCCGTCGGTCAGCTTTCGGGGAGTGATCCCGGTAAGTTCGCAACTCATTCGCTTCTTTTCTGCAGTCCCCGCCATTACGAGTTGGCGGTGTCGGTCGCCGAGGGGATCAACGCCATTACTGCGGCTAGTTCGGCCCTCCGGACGAGGAATGGCATGCGCGTCGTCCCATAGTGCTTGGCAAGATGGAAGCGGTGCATGCCTCCTACGATGTGAACTTGGCCTTGGTACTCGCCGAGCAAAGGCGGTGTGACACCGCGGCCATGCAGCCATCGGTAGGCGATCCCACAGCTCTTGCTCTTGTAACGTTGATGCCAAGGACCCTTGTCCCTGCTGGCGGCGTAGGTAAGCCTGCCGCCAACGTCAGTGACATCAGCGTCGATAAGAATGAAATCCGTCGAAGCGTGGTCGCTGGGATCATCGCCGTCGAACGCGAGATAGAAGTTTGCAGGATCGCAGTCCCATATCGCAGTCAGTGCAACCGGAATGTTCTTTCTTCCTTTGCACCAGATGTCGACCTTGCGTTTCTCCTGAGCGCGGGCGACCTCGAAGGCTTCGTCTAGTTTTCCTTCCGCGACATCCATGGCTGTGATGACGTTCAAGCCAAGGGCCGTCAGACGGTTGATCTCGTCCACGTTCGCCATGCCTTCTCCTCTGGCAGCAGATTATTATCCACCGTTGGAAGATGCGGCGGCAATCCAAGCCTGAGGCACGAGGGCCTGTCCACGCCATTCCTCAATCAACTTGACTCCGGGAAGCTTGCCCCAGACGTCCTCATCTGCATGATCCAGCACGATGATCTGGAGGCGACCTTTCGCGGCCATGACCTCAGCGCCTAGGAGCGCAAAGACCTTCCTGACGGCGACCACGTCCTGATCCCTCCACGCGATGAGGTCGGGGCCCTCGTCGCCCGCCGCCCGCTTAGGAAAATAGACTTGGCTAGGTTGGTCGAAGATCAGCTGACCAGGGACTGGGTGATGAGGTTCGGCCAGGAAGTAGTGCTGCAGCGCAAGCATTAGTGCGACGTGATACGCGAGCCAATTGGCGCCGCTGCCAATCTCCCACAGGTAGTCCTCACGCGTTCCCCTAGTCACCTTGACGGTCAGGTCTTCAATCAACAGCCTAATCGGGGCCTCGGGCCACTCCGCGTCAAGCTGCGGAATCAGCCGATTGGCATGATGGGAGACTTGGTGCAACGCGTTGAATAGCTTGCGCTGGATGTCGGCCTCGGAGATCGTCTTTTGCAGCGTTGCAATATCGGCCTGCAGCGAGGTGAGTTCCTGCCGCAAATCCGACGACTGGTCGGCGCGGTCGTAGACGTGCAACGCCTGCTCCAATCGACCGAGGAAGCGCTCAAGCCTATCGAAGCGATTGGCCTCGTCTCGGGCGACGTCAGAGTCCCGTTCCAGCACCGCTATCTCGCTACGGACATCGTTCAACTCAGATAGGACCGCTTCAGCGGCGCCGCGCTGGCGCAGGATTTCCTTGTCAAGCGTGTTAGACATCGCAGGGTGGGTCCGCAGTCGGATCTCCAGACCGCCGAGGTTGTCGCAAAGGGCCAAGACCTTCTCGCGGCCGCCGTCCCCGAGTGCGACCAACGGATCGGCGAACTCGTCGGCCAAGTCCCTCAGCCACGTGGAAAGGTCCAAGCGGTCACGTTGGATGCGCATGGCGTCGCCGTACGCCTCGCTGCTCTCCACCAGACGGCGCAGTTCGTTCAGGCGCTGACGATGCTCGGTAAGTCGCGCGGCGATTTCAGTTTCCGACGCACGAAGGGTTTCCAGACGCGTCAGCACCACATCGATGCCGGCCAGGCTTGGTCGAGCAAGACTTGAGTTGCTGTTCGACACGCGCCGAAGCAGGTCAACAACGTCACTCCAGTCCTTCGGCACTTCAGTGGAGGAATCGACTAGGCCAAGTTCGACTGCCTGACGCAGCCACGCCTCCGCCTCCGCCCGCCAAGCGCCAGTTGCCGACACGATCGCGCGTAGCTCAGCCTCCTTCCGGCGGAGGTTGCGCTGGAGCCGATCGATCTCAAACCGCGCCTGGAGAATCTTTGCCGTGACCGCGCCCAGAACGTACGGGAAGATGGTCTTTAGCTTCTCCCGGTGTTCCGTCGTATCGGCCTTGAAAAACATCACGTCGGGATTGGCGATCACGTTCTGAGGTTGGAACGTGAAGGCCATGAGGTCGCGGAAGCTTGGCCTTTGCTTGAATCCATTCTCTGTACCTGGTTCGAAGTCGAGGTCAGTCAGTCCTGCCAGGCGGTTCATCGCGCGCTTGACCGTGTCGACATTGGTGGTCTTGTCGGTGATCGTCTCCGGAATTTCGACCTGTGCGCCCTCCAGCAGCACCATGTCGCCTGTGCTCTGTTGGTCCCCCGGTTCGCGTCGCGCCAAGAGCTTTTCGCCCTCCAGCGTCTCGATCAGAATGCCGAACCAGCTGCAGTTCTCGCGGATTACGCCCACCGGAATCGCGCATTTCTCCGAGCCCAGACAGTAATCAACAATAGGGATAACGGCGGACTTCCCGGTCTTCGACGCGCCGCTGATGACGTTGACGACACCGGGCTCGAACTTGACGACCCGCGGCGCTGCACCATTGCGGGGCCAAAGGATCAGTTTTCGAAGCTGGAAATACATCTAGAACTCCACCCGTAACAGGTTGGCCACCTGCGCGGTCCCCAGGTTCGAAAACCAGAAACCCAATTTCTCCGAGGCAGGTCCGAGGTGCTTGACGCGCTCTGGAAGGACGAGCCTCCTCGGTTTCGGTTCTGGTACGTTTGCTCTTAAAGTAGCATCCTTGTAATCCACGGACAGCAGCCGCCCGCTCACACCGACAGCGGCCGATTGCAATGTCAGAGTACGCAGCAGCAGCGCTCGCTCGTGGACGGCGAGGAGTTGTTCCCGTTCCTTCCCGAGCTTGGCCGCGAAGAGCGCCAGTCCAGAGGGTCGGTTTGTCGAAGTCACGATTTCGAGCGTTGCGCGATGCAGGACGATTGGCAGCACGAGAAACGCCAAGGCGAACGGCGCTGGACGTTCGTCCTCAGCCTGGAAACCTTGGCCAAATTGCCACAATGCGAAAGCCCCAAGTCCTGGATTCTGGACAAGGGCGAGGTCGCTGAGCGGTAGGTGCGATCGGCCAGCCTCAATCAAGTCGCTGGCTCCAAAAGAGTCTGGTAGTCGGGATGCCAGCCGAGGCGCAGGCCGTGGGCAAGGGCGTTGAATGATCCGTGGACGAAATGACCGGGGACGACTCGACCATCGAGTGGAGGCTGCAACTGCGCGCAGCGCCTGTAAACTATTCTACCACGAACCGTTGCGGGGTGTCCGGCCTGTATGTCGTGCACCTCTGCACTGACGTGCTCATAGCGACCGACAAGATCATCGTCCCAGTCACTTAGGTTCTTCTCAAAGATTAGCCCGCTTTCGCCCCAGATCGAGATGTCGGCGAGCGTCCTAAGGTAATCGCTAACAGCCCGGACGCACGCTTCGTCTCCCACCTCGATCAGCTCGAGTTGGCGGACGAAGGCGGGACGGTCGGCGATCAATTGTTCGATGGCCTCGACAGGCGGTTGCTTGGTGAAAGACGACAGCAGCCCTGGAAGGTTGTTCTTCTGAACAAATGCTCTTTGCTCGGCCTGAAACGCGTCCACGTCCAAGATGGCGGGCTTGCCAGCTCTAATCAGCCTGTCCGCCGCCTCCTTCGCAGCGCCGATCGCGCGTTCGCACACTAGGTCGATGATGAGCGGAGAGACCGTCGGCTTGAAGATCGCGCGTATCGGATCGACGGGATCTGCATCGACGCTGATAACGGCGAGATTCTTGACCAAGGCGGCGCAATGAGCCGCATCAGCGTTCAGGAAAGCTTGGACGTCGGCGTCGCATGCCGGTGCAGCTTTCAGCTTGCTGTGGGCTTTGGCGAGGTTAGCGACCAGCGCCTCCACGTCGGCATCTGTTTTCGCGTCGTTCAGCGCGATCGCGAAGGCACCCGCCTTCACCGGTGTGACATATAGCCGGAAATGGCTGGTCGCCGGGTCGATCTCTCCCGCCGCCATGAAGCTGAGCCAGTTGGCCAGAGACTTCCACAGGTCCGCAGCCCAGTCGGATATCGGATTTTGCTTCAGTGCGCTCTTGCTTTGCTCAAGAACGACTTCGCCGCCGACCAGGTGAACCGCCACATCGTCTAAATGTTCAAGAGAGACCAAGGCGCCGCTAGGCGCGTTGAGCAGGTGAAAGCAAAGGCGTACAGGTTGAAGCGCATAGCCGAGGTATTGGCCAGCGGCGCTGTGTTTTCCCGTTTGCGTCTTCGCGTTCATTGCCCATCCCGTTCTCCCGAGTCGCACCGGAAGAAGCCAGTAACGATATTGGTATAGTTCGCCGTTGTTTACAATTGGCGCCCCGGCGATAGGACGGCTAGGCGCGATACAATTGCTGTTTAGGGCCAGCTCTCGAAGTCCAGATTCGGCAGGACAATGAATTTGCAGGACGTCCATTATGGGCACATCGGGGCCGTCTATGGCTCGGGCGATATGTCCGCTTTTGGACGAACGCGAAGTTTGCCGGAACGTCTGACTTTGGGCGCATACTTGCCGTCAAATTCGGCGTCCTTCACTGGTTCGTTCACGTATTCCGGAGAAAATTACTGTGCGAGTTGATGGATCCTCGTTCCCGGTACGACAGCCTCAGCTATTTCACATAGATGCTTATGGTGCGTCAGGTAGATGACCTGACCTGTGTTTGCCATCGCTCCGAACAGCCTGAAAACCTCCTCCGAGCGAATATGGTCGAACGTCTCCATGATGTCGTCGGCGACGAATGGGACCGAGGGCCGAAATTGCGCGAACTCGTAATAACCGGCGAGTCTTAGGGCAAGGTACAGCTGAAATCGTGCACCCTTTGAAAGCGCTTCGGTGACCTTGGATTGCCCGTCACCCTGCACAGCAATGAGAACCTCACCACCTCTTACAGGCTGGGTTGTCAGCCCCGAATACTGGCCACGCGTCATTAGCTTGAACGCGTCTGATGCGCGCGCCATCATGCCGGAGCGATGGCTCTCACGGTAGATCCGCAAAGCATTGCCAGCCGACATGATGCCAAGCTTCAGCTCTATGTAGCGAACGGCCTTCTCCTCGATTTCCAGCAGGGTTGTGCGCCGTTCAGCATCCAGGCGTGCAACCGCACTATCACCGCCGATGGCGTCCAGCTTGTCGGCCGCGCGCGTCTGCCGGATCAGCTGTTGCTGGATGGTTTCATCGAACAGGCGAAGCCGCTGCTCACCCTCAGCCTTCTCGACCGCGAGGCCGTCGAAATCGATCGCGTCCAGGATCGAGCGGGCCTGCTCGAATCCGTCGACCGCGAGCTCCGCCACTATCCGTTCCTCAAGTTCGGCGACGGTGGTGCGCAAGCCATCGCGCTCACGCAACAGCTCATCGCGTTCGACTACCTCGGGCAGAGTGGCGACACCAAAGACGCCCAGCACCTCGTTCTTGCGGCGTTCGTGTGCCAAAATCTCAGTGTCGAGGATGTCGCGCGCCTCCTTGAGGCGCTTCAGGTCGTTGCCGAGGCTTGCCTTCGTTTCACGTGTCCGCTCGGCACGCTCTAGGCGCTCGGCAAGGCGGATGGCCAACTGCTCCGGGTCGGTATCCTTCGTCGGCTCGTCGGCTTCAACCGCAACGGCGATGACCTCGACCAGAAAATTGGCCCTGTCGGCCTCCATCTTGTCGATACGCAGCTGCAGGTCGTCCCGTTCCTGCAGGCTTCTTGAAAGTTCGGCCAATTGATCGAGCACAGTGCCGACGCCGGATGCGGAGAGCCCGCTTTCGAGCCAAGTTCCCTTGAGTGCTTCGGTAATGCCGGCCAGCCATTCCTCCTCGCGACGCTCCGCCACACCTACTGCAACCCGTCGTGCCGCTAGATCCTCTTCTTTGGAGCTCACCATTCTGAGCGCCTCGGCATACTCGGCGTCCACCTTGCGCTGCCGATCCAGAAACGGCTCCGCGATGGCCATGATTGCTTCGAGGGTGTCGTTGGACTCTGATACAATGCCGACGCTTCCCAGCACTGCTCTCATTTCCAAGCGTATCTGCTCGCCGGCGTCAGCGGCTCGCTCGGCCTTCAAGCGAGCAAGTTCGATCTGCTCCCAGGCAGCGAGCGCATCGCTGCGCGCCTCGATCTGATCCTCGATCCTTTCGATCAGGCGCTCAGACGAAGGTTCCACGGCGTCTCCGAGCAGGTCCCTGGCGGCCGCGCGGATTTCCAACAATTGGGTATCCACATCCTTGCCGAGCTGTGTGCGTTGGATGCCGTTGCGTGACAGGTTGGCCGCGGCCTCGGCCAGCTCGCGCGTAGTTGCCCGGATCTCAGCCAGATCCGCCGCGCCGGCCAGCCGGCCTGCGCTGGCAATGTCATCGCGCGCCAATGCCACGGCGAAGTCGTCAGCGGTGTCACCGGTCAGCGCTGCGCGGTGCGTTGCCCACGCATCATCGCGAACTCGGCGGATGGCGGTAGCCGCTTCATCGTCGACAATGTCGCCCGAGGCACGAAGGGCATCCAATCGTGCGGCGAGCATGGCATGGTTGCCCTCGTATTCAGCAAGGCGTTCGGCAAGTACGGCGGTGTTCCTTGCCAGTTCTGACGCTACCGTCTTCCAGGCGGCAATCTGCCCGGCGCTCGGAACCGCGACGTTGGCGAGAGCGAGGGCATCTCCGTTCCATGGACGCAAGCGCGCGAGCGCCGCCTTCCATCGGATTGTTCCCGCATCTTCCGCCTCGCGAGCCGTCCTAATCTCTGCCTGGTGTCCGCTTGCTCGCGCTTTCGACAAAGCCGAGCCCAGCCTTGCCCTGGCAGGTTCGGGCACCGCCCTTTCCTCGCCGACCCGCTGCCTTGCCACCTGCAGCGCATCGAGTGCCGCCGCGGCTTCGTCGCGAGCGGCACGCATCCCGGTAGCAATCCCGGACCTCTGCTCGACCATGGCGCGAACGACGCCAACGGTGACGGCAGGCAGAAGCAGCGCGCCAGGATCCGCCTCGGAAGATCGGCCCAAGGCGGCAAGGCAGCTCGCCACGCTGTTGTTGAGGATTTGCAGCTCCATCCTGCGAGTGGGCAAGTCAAAGCCAGCCGCGGTATGGCGCACCTTGCTCTCCGCCAGCCCGCGAATGCGTTCGGAAATCGACAGGATCGGTTCGTCCTCGTCGACCGCAGTGACTTTTTCCGCCAGGCGCTCGGTCTCGTCGATGTTTGCGGACAGCCGCGTTCTGAGGCTGGCATCGTCATCGATCAGTTCGGTGACACTTCCCGTCGATGTCCGGGCTGGGGAGGCGATGTCCGGCAGCTGATCCAGCCGGGCAATCTTGCGCCGGATATCCGCCAGCATCGGCGCAGCACGCACGTAACGAGCAAAGGTATCCAGCCTGGCCACCAGCACCGCCCGATCGCTGATGGTTCGGCCGTACTGCTGCGCTGCATCGAGACGTTCGGCCTCCAGGCCCTCGTAGGTTGATGCAAGGGTGTCGATCGCATCCCTGCGCGACTTTACGTCAACAAGGCGCTTCTTCAACAGCGCCAGTTCGGTTCCATGCGCCTGCTTCCGATACAGAGCGTCTGCTTCGGCCTCGAGGGCGTTCAACGTATCACTTGCGTTCCCAAGACCGGCGCTGGCCGTGAACAGAAGCTTGCCGAGGTCGCCCCGCGACTCCAGGATAGATTTTCCGCCGGCTTCCAACGTCTCGTCATCGAGTGAGAACATCGTCGTGTAGGCGTCGCGCGACAGACCGGCGAGATGCGCCGTGATCGCCACCTCGCTTACCGGTTGGCCCGTCGCATTCAATAGCGAATTACTGCGCTGTTTCGTACGCGTGAACGTGTGTTCGGAGCCGGCCAGTTCCAGCACCCCGCCGATGCGCATGGCACTGTACTCGTGCAGGAAGTTGTAGCGGCTCCGTTCCTCGATGCCGAACAGCAAGTCTAGATAGGCCGAAAGCGCAGTCGATTTGCCGGCCTCATTCAGGCCAAACACGATATGCAGATCAGGTCCGGATTCCGGTTTGGGTCCGAAGTCGATCGAACGATCGGTGAACTTTCCATAACGAATGAGGTCAAGGCGCCGCAACCTCATGACGATCCACCGGCCTTAAGGCGGGCAGTCACCAAGTCCGCGCCCTTGGAAAGCACCTGATCGAGGAACTGTTCCAGCCCGGCTTCGTCCGTCCCAGCAAAATCCCGCCCGTCGGCCGGAAGGTCGGCGACCATCTTTTGGACGAACGCCCTCGCCTCAGCGCGGAAGGCCTCCGAGGTGGCATCGGCACGCATTGATTGCTCGAGTTCGAAAATCGGATCAGCAATATCCTCGGCGGTCTCCGTCCGAGGCGGCGCGAGGTCAAGCTCGAGCTTCTCCACCCACGTATGGCCTAGCTGTTCCGCAGCCTGTTCGGCTTCGGCAAGAAGGAGGTCCCTGTCGCGGATCAGCGCCCACATCAGTGGTGACGTTCCTGTCAGGCCAATGCGAGCCACAGCATGACGCGATCGGACGGTTGCCCGCATCTCTTCGAGTGCGAAGCGAACACGCGCGACGGCCTCGGGCCACTCCACCGCTCCGGTAAGGTCGACGCTCACCCGTTCGAACTGCGCAACGCTGGTCAGCCGTTCCTCGATCTCCACCGAACGGTCGTGGCGCACCGTCACCAGGGTGACTGATTTCTCACCGGCCTCGTTGATATCCCTCCCCTGCGGTATTCCCGGCATCACCACGGCACTGGCGCCAGGATGGACTTGGCGAGCATGGATGTGGCCGAGGGCCCAATAGTCGAAACCGTGGGCGTGCAAGTCAGCGATGCTGCAGGGCGCGTAAACGTCGTGACCTGGCGATCCAGCCAGACTGGTATGCATGATGCCTATGTTGACGGCCCCTTCACGAGCCGCCGGATATTTGGTTAACAGGCTGTCCGGCGCCTTAGGGTTCGCAAAGCTCAAACCATGGAATACGACGTCCAGACCGCCGGCTGTCTGCAATACCGACTGAGCACGACCACCAAAGATGGTAACGGTGTCGGGAAATACCAGCTGTTTGGAAATCCGCGACAGGGCGTCATGATTACCGCGGATCTTGAAAACCATGATGCCGGCCTGGTGCAGGCGTGTCATCTGCGCGCCCAAGAACCGCGCTGTCTTCATTGAAGTCTGGTCGCCATCGTATAGGTCGCCAGCAATGACCAACGCGGCCACACGTTCCTCAAGGCAGAGATCCACTATCGAAACGAATGCCTGGCGGCTGGCGTCGCCCACCAGCCCGGCAAGATCGGGATTTCGCATCGCCAGCGAACGAAGCGGCGAGTCGAGATGAATATCGGCCGTGTGTACGAATCGAAATGCCATTCGGCCTCCGCCAGCAAAAGAGGTGTTCCGAGCTTCGACAGAAATTGCAACGAGGGCGCTGCAGCGCCCCGTTACACTTCAGCTAATTTCTCGCTCGCGGATTCGCCGGCCACCAACAAGCCGTCTTGGGACCGTAACACTCCTTTGGCAACCAAATCGGCGACCCCAGCTGAAATCAGCTGCCTTAATTGTGCGCTTGTGGCTTTGAAGCCCAGCATCCTGGCAACGCCTGTGGCGATTTCTTCCTCTGTCGCACCGAGGTTGGATTTCACGACTTCCATAGCGCCTTGGGCGACCTCGTCCTGCGCAATCATTTCGGGCTTGCGCAATCCAGCGGACACGACCCCACTGCGATCCCTGAGACGAACAGGAACACCTGGCTTGAAGCAGAAGTTGCCTCGACGGGCTACTGAACCACCTCTCTGTGCTATGCTTACCCCCCGCTCGATTGCATCCTGAATCCTGCCACCGGCCCGCTGCAGACCCCAGGCGTCCCGAATACGCGAAACTATTTCGTCGACATGGATTGGCGTTTCTGTAGCCACGACCTGCTCGACCAGTCCGGCCATGATTCCGCTGGGCGTCTCGTGGAGTTCGAACGATCCCGGTCGCTTTAGTTCGGCCTCTTCGTAGGCTCGATTGGGTGTCTCGGATCCGTTTGTGCTTTCGAGACCGATTTCCGTCACGTTGCCTCGGTCGACCGTAACAACCTGCACGGCTACAGCTCGATTTCTCTGGACCCCCAATTCGGCCCGCTCATCGAGTTCTTTTCTGGCGGCCTCAATCGCTAGTATGGTTCGCTCCAGCTGCTCACGAGGCCGTTGGAACCAGTCAGCGCTCCAGATGCGATGGATGATCCAACCATGGTCTTCCAGAACCGACTGCCGAAGCCGGTCTCGATCTCTGGCCGAGCGAGATGAGTGATATTCTGCGCCATCGCATTCGATGCCAAGAATATAGCGGCCTGGCCTCTCTGGATCCGCAACTGCGAGGTCGATGAAGAAGCCGGCAATGCCCACTTGAGCATGAACCTGATAACCCATTTCGATCAGCGCGTTGGCTACCTGTTCTACAAAGATTGAATCCATTTCGCGAACCGTGACTTGGGCAAGCGAAATTCGCCCTGTTCTCGCGTAGTGCAAGAAGAGCTTGAAGGCGAAGATGCCTTTCCCTTTGCCACGCTCCAGGTCGATGTCCTCGTCTGTGATGGACGCGAATACTTCGCAGCTGCGCTTGGCGCGGCTTATGAGGACGTTGAGCCGACGCTCGCCGCCTTCCGCGCCAAGAGGGCCGAAACGCATGGCCATGTATCCCTGGGCATTCTTGGCATACCCCACCGAGATCATGATCACGTCGCGCTCATCGCCTTGAACATTTTCGAGGTTCTTGACGAAGAATGGCTCGCTTGGATGAGCGTGAAAGAATTCCTCGGTGTCGGGATTTAGTCGCCGCAGCGCTTCGAGTTCATCCTGGATCGCGCGGCGTTGGCTAACCGAAAATGTTGCAACGCCTAGAGTCTCTTGCGGGTTCACCTTCGCATGACGGATGATCGCCTCCGCTACTGCTCTCGCCTCTACCGGATTGGTTCCTGTGCCGCCGGAATCGAAGACCCCCTCCGGCACATGATGAAACCGCAACCCCATACCTGCCTCTTGGGTATAAGGGCTTGGCACGATGAAAAGCCGGTTCTCGTAGAACTGGCTGTTCGATACTGCGATTAGAGATTGGTGACGGCTACGGTAGTGCCAGCGCAGCATACGCTGCGGCAAGCCGCGGGCCGTGAACAGGCCGAGGATGCTTTCAATGTCGGCGACCTGCGCGCCCTCACCCTCGTCATCTTCAGACTGCGAGCCTGTCATCTTCGCGAAGAATGTCGTGGGTGGCAGTTGGCGTTCGTCGCCAACGACGACCACCTGACTGGCCCTGGCGACCGAGCCAAGTGCGTCCACGGGCTGGATCTGAGACGCCTCGTCCATCACGAGCAGATCGAAGGACATCCGGCCGGGCGACAGGAATTGCGCCACCGAAAGCGGGCTCATCATGAACACTGGCTTCAGCGCCTGGATGGCAGGGCCTGCCTTCTGCATCAATTGCCGGATGGGCATGTGGCCTCGTCTGCGCGCCATCTCAGAACGAAGCAGTCCGACAGGTCCAGCTCCGCCGTCTCTTGAAGGAATTTTCCGGTGATGAGCCGTTACAACTTCGATGGCGCCGGCCTTGATGCGCTGGCGGTCCAGATCTGCGAAGTCACGTACAGCCCTGGAATGCAGTTCCCCGTCGAACCTTGCCAGCTCCGGCTCATCGGTCGCCATCGCCAGAAACATTCGTTCGTAGTAGGCCATATCAAAAACTGATCGAGCCGATCCTGTTGTAATCTGGCCGTTGGCTAGGCCGTCTATCAACTGTCCCAGTCCAGCCTTTCGGGCCGTTTCGGATCGCTCTTCATAGGCAACCCATTTCGAGAGCTGCTCCTGATGATCGAGCCAACCCTGCAGCCGAGAAACGACCTCGCCTATCGCGACGTCCGGAAAATCGACTACTCCAAACAAGGAGGGAGCATCGGCTTTCAAATCCCCTGTAAGCGCCTTCAATTCCCGCGCTGCCGCTTGGGCCGCTTCACGTGCTGAACGTGCCGAGTTTGCGATCTCGATTCTTTCAGGCAACCGCGCAGCCAGATGTCGGATCGAGCCATTTTCTTTCAGCCAAAGCTCGGCTTGCGTGAGAGCGGCCCAATCGGATCCTCGACCGTGCCACGACGAGCCGAATACGAACTTGCCAAGGCTCTCTCCCGCATCGATCCCTTGAGCAAGTGCTTGTAGTCTGCCTAGTCGGCGCAGTAGCTCCACCCGCTCAGTGATTAGATCCGGAACGTCAGTCAGAACCTGTCGTGACGCATCATCGGCTTGAGCTACAGTGCTCGCCTTCGCTTCCATCAGTTGCAGCGAGGCCCGCTCGGCGGAAGCCACGTCGCCTAGCATGGATGACGCGAGGTGCCCGAGATCGTTCCAGAAACCTTCGATAATTGGCCGACCGATTTCGATAACCTTGCGAACGCGCGCTGCACGCGCACCGGCCTCGGAGCGTTCCGCCATCCGGCCGGCGATAATCCGAGGTTCGGGGCCTAGCCCTCGTAGAGTCCGCATCCACTCCACTAGCGCGAGCAGTGGCGCGGAAGCCGATCGCTCCCCACGCCAATCTGCCCCGAAGGCGGAACGGCCAAAAGCGTCGCCTTCGCGGACTCTTGCTGCGGCAGCCTGACCCTTCATCAAAAGGTCGAGGAGACCAACTATCTGCGTCGCAGGCGCGCTAGGGTCGACCACAATAGTCCGCGCAAGTGCTGTGGCGCGACGGTAGTCGCCGTTCAATGCTTTCAATATTCCCGTGTGTGTGGCGAGCGCCTGCCGCGCCGCGGCCACCTCGGTGCTCCACGCCGCGTCAACAACCTTGCCCTGAAGGTCGGCTCTGGCAGCCTCAAGCGTCGCTACGCTGTCGGCAAGGTCGCCTGCCTGCTCAAGTCCGGAGTCCCAAACGGTGGCTGCGAAGGCCTCCGGACTTGCGTCAGGTGCTGCCGCTACTCGCTCGCCGGTCACGGCCAGCCTGAGCAAGCCTGCCAACGTGTCTGGCAATATCGCCGATCCGAGTTCCTGATTCAGGCGCTCAGCTTCTTCCCTCAAGCGTGGGAGCAGAATGGTGAGCTGTCGCGCACGATGGAAACCATCTTTCGGAAATTCCGAGGGAAGCTTTGCAAGCTCTGTCTCGAGACCTTCAATTGGCGTGTCGATAGCCGTTGCCGCCAACTGCTCCGAAAGTTCCTCGGACTTGCGGGCGAAATCCGTTCCTGACCAGAGAAGCGATGAAATGTCTTTCGGACGCTCATCCCATACCGGCGAGACGAGCGCCTCGGCAGGAAGTCCAGGCGCGGACGCGAGAAGCTCAGCGCGATCTTCTATCTCGCCGCTGTCGCTGAGAATTTTCGGAGGCTCGGCCTTGATCCGCTCAGCGATACCGACCAGTTTGGCGTGCAGTGCCTTGGCTTGGTCCAGCAACGCCGCGATGCGTGGGACGAGCCTCTCAATGGTCGTTGGAAGAACGACATCCAGGCCAACTCCCCGCCACGGGTGGTGGATCGGCAAGCCGATCTCGTTGATCCGCTGAGAGACCTCATCGAGCAATTTGCGACGTTGCGAAACGCCGTCAGTTGTCCAGCTTGTGGCATCCGTAAGTTCGATGTCCACTGGTTTCTGACCGACCTGCCTTAGTCGGGTTAGCTGGCCGAGAACCTGATAAGGAGTGAGTTCGGACGCTCCGAACGCAACGTGCATTCGTGCAGCATGTGCGTTGAGTTTATCGCGAGCCTCCAGCAAGCGATCAGTTAGGGAAGAAGGAAGCTGGCCCCTGGGCGATCCGAGTTGCCAGGTTCGCCGCAGCTCCTCTAGCATCATGCGCTTGTTCGCCTTGTTACTATGCAGCTCAAGGCAGGCGTCCCCCACCCCAGCAGTGTCAAGCCGTCGCTTGACGACCTCCAGCGCTGCCATCTTTTCGGCCACGAACAGCACGGTCTTTCCGTCGGCAACGGCCGACCCAATAATGTTTGCGATCGTCTGCGATTTTCCTGTCCCAGGCGGACCTTGGATAACGAGGTCGCGACCTTTTCTGACGTCATGGATCGCCAGTGTCTGAGAACTGTCACTGTCGACGATATGCAACATTTCGGCGGGCGCAATGTGCGGATCAATCGCTATGTCGTCCGACATAAGCGGCTCGCGTGTTTCGAAACCATCTGAAAGAAGCGAGCGGATCTTCGGTTGTTCGATAATCTTTGCGCCATCGGGCCAGAGATCCGGATCCAGATCACGGTACATCAAGAACTTCGCAAACGAGAAGAAGCCGAGCACCATATCGTCGCGAAGCACCTCCCAACCCTCTTTGGTCGAAATTGCTTCGGCAACGGCATCGAGATAGGCCGAGACGTCGAAGTCATCTCCCACCTCAAAACGCGGCAGAGCGAGCTTGTGAATGCGGTCGAGATAGAGTTCCAAGGAGAGGTTTGCGGTAAGATCTTCCGGCCGGGCTCGTAGGCGGAATTTTTCTCCAGCGGCCCCTCGCTCAAGCCGAACCGGCACCAAAATGAGGGGGGCCTGACGGATGTTCTCTTTGTTGTTCGGGTCAATCCACTTCAGCATTCCAAGGGCCAGAAAGAGGATATTGACGCCCTGCTCTTCCTCGAGTGTGCGGGCATCATGGTAGAGATCAAGGAGCCGCCGCTGCAGCCCAGTTGGGGTCATACGCGTCTGCAGCTTGGTGTCCGAGTGCCGCGCGGATATCCCTCTGTTATCGACTCCATCGTCCTCTGGTTGGGCGAGAGCGACGGGGGAATAGTCGATCTCTTCGTCTGGAGGGCTGCTTTCATCCTGGCCCGCTTTCGGCCTATCGGGCTTGCCGGCCAGGAAGGTAAAAGCCTTTCCTTCGGTCACCAGCAATCGATAAATTTCGGACGACTTCTCATCGACGATATCGATCGTCTTCGCGCTCTTGGAAAACCGCGGCACATTCAAAAGTCGATTGCGGGCGGAAAGATCGAGCAACTCCATCCTGGCGCGCTCGAGTTTCTCCTTTAGAGGGAGATCGCTTTGGAAGACTGACTGTTTTACGTCCAAGACTTACATCCCCTTTGAAAGGAGAACCAGCTAGAGCCCGCGTAGAGCGTTCGCGCAAGAAAAAACAGCCGTGTTCAATTAGAAACGACTGCGATCACTTCTGGACACCGTCCAATATTGCGACGTGTGATATGGGTCAGAGCCTGCATTCTTGGCCCCCTTTGCCTAGTCGCTATCCGACGAGGATTCTCGCTCCCTGCCCCCGTATTTAGCCGCCTCCACAATGTCTTTTTCTGACACAGAGAGTCCGTTGCGGACCCGAATGGCTCCCGCACTTGGAACGCGGTCCAATTCAGATCCAGTCTTTGCCTTATCCTTCTGGGGCTTAACCTCCGGCGGCGGGTCTTTCGAAAATGTCATGCGTAGGTCCTACTCGTCCAAATCTAAATGCATCCGCCTGTGAGCCTCAAGCCGCTTTCCTGGTCATACAAAGAAAACGCCGCGCCCAATCAATCCACCGTCTCTCGTGGTTCCGCATTCTGATTGGCGCTTTAACATTCATCACTATTAGCGCCTGGCATTTAGTATCCTCCCTCTACTGGTTTTTTTAGCCGATAAGTAATAGATCGGGATTTCACTGCAGAAGTCCGGAGCCATGAAGTGACTGACGAAATCCAAAATACGGCCACCGCGCTGATGGAGCTTACCGCCGATATCGTTGCGGCTTATGTGAGCAAGAATTCAGTGCCGGTCTCCTCATTGCCGGACCTTATTGCCAGCATCAATTCGTCATTAGCGCGTATCGGCCAGCCGTCCGAACCGGAAAAACCCGACCAAGTTCCCGCGGTCAACCCCAAGCGCTCAGTCACTCCAGACTACATCGTCTGCCTCGAAGACGGCAAAAAGTTCAAGTCCCTCAAGAGACACTTGAACACGCATTTTGGACTGACGCCCGACGCCTATCGCCAAAAATGGGGCCTCTCCAACGATTACCCCATGGTCGCGCCTAACTATTCAGCCAATCGCTCCAGATTGGCAAAATCGATTGGCCTCGGTCGCACAGCAGCCGCGCCCAAGAAAGCAGCAGCCAAGAAGTCAAAGACGCGCTAGCAAAACATTTGGCAGCTTCGCAAAGGATCGAAAATTGAATCGCGATCGCTATTCCCATCGCCGCAGCTCGCGGCCAAGACGCGGCCGGGTTTCAATTATGCGCAAGCGTTTCTTTTCACATAAATCATTAGCCGCGATCCTGGTGATCACGCTAGCAGTGGGCGCTTATGTCACCTCCTACTTTACAGGGTGGGGCAACCAGATCGCGGGACCCAATACAGCAAGCGCACTCGGGTCAAAACCGAAGCCTATCGTCGGCGTAGCGTCCATCGTTGACGGGGACACGATCGAGATCCACGGACAGCGTATTCGTTTCAATGGCATCGACGCACCTGAAAGCAGCCAAAACTGCAGCGACGCAAGCGGGCAAGAATACCCATGCGGCCGCAAATCCGCAGAAGCACTGGACATCTTCCTCAGTCAATCCCGACCCATCCAGTGCAACTTTGTTTCGTGGGATCGTTACAACCGCTTCGTTGGTGATTGTCAGCGGGCGGACGGTGCTAGCATTGCGTCTTGGATGGTCGAACAGGGTTATGCCCTGGATTGGCCTCGATACAGCCATGGTAGTTACGCGTCACAACAGGCAGATGCCCAAAGGGCCAAGATTGGCATCTGGGTTGGCACTTTCACAGCCCCTTGGGATTGGCGAGCAACACATGCAGCCAACAATAAACCCGGTAATGACACATCCTACGGCCTTACAGGCCGTCGCCAAATAGCTCAGAGCTATTCGTGTCAACCGCGTCGCTATTGTAAGCAAATCTCCTCATGCGATGAGGCGCGCTGGTATCTCAATAACTGTAGCTGGGGACCCAAATTGGACCGGGACGGCGACGGAATTCCGTGCGAAGGCATTTGCTGACCAAGCCAATTCCTTAGCGCGCTTTCAGCAAGCCGGACTGGCCACCAGCGTTTCGGTGCATTTGCGCGAGTGCCAATAGAGCCTGGCAAAAGGGCTGGCTGACGTTTGTCTTGGAAAATTCCACCAGCTCGTTGAGCCCGGATGGGCTAGAAAACCGCAAGGCTTCGTAGCGACAGACAGGGATCTGCCGATTATCTCTGAAGCGTTTGTCGGGTCCGCCATTCTTATTGGGATGAGCCCAGGTATAGCTCACGATCTCAGCATCAGATGGAACTTTGCCGGTCTCAATAAAATTGCTGGGGGCAAATTGCGTCCTGAGGTCTCCATACCCAACGGCACCGTACTGGTTTCCGTCCTTCACCAAAATCATGTCTGGCATGAAATAAAGGATTTGCCGGCCGACGTGTATCGACGGTGGTGTGACATTGCTGCGAACAACCGTCGGCAAGGAAGCTTGGAGCGTCGTCGACTTTTTATCGACCAACATCGTGGCTCCCGCATTGCGCTTCCAAGTCGTCAGATCCTCTATCTTGCCACCAGCCGCGACATGCCAACTCGCCGCGCAGCGTGTGAGCGTGTCAAAGGCGGCGACAAGTCGCCCGTAGGCCGCCTCCGCGTCCTGCTCCAAATCATAGTAGAGCACGCTCACCCGGCGGTAGCTGTCCAACCAGTTGCCAATAAGCATGCCCGGCAAAAAGGCAGCAATACCGATCAGCGCCACCCCACCTCCCAGCATTGCGCCTGCGATCAATCCGGCGATCCCAAACAGCACGGCCAGGATGAGCGACATTCGCGTCTGCGATTGCCTCGCATTGATTTCATCAAGCACATTGGCAAATGTCTCATCACGCATCTCGATCACATCGGCGGACTCGATTTCTCTCATCACGACGCCACCGCTGACATATTCCACGGGTGAGGATGTTGGATGGGGCTTTGGCCCAGATGGGAATTCAGACAGTTGCAGCGTCTGCTTGGCGCTGCGCTTTCCCAAAGTGCCTCGGTAGTAGAGACCGCCGACGCCTGCATGAATATAATGCCCTCGTGGGCCAGTCCCGATACGAAGACCTTGCACGCCAACGGACGCGCCAACCCCGCCAGACGAGAAGTTAAAGCGGAAAGGTCCCGCACTAATCGATTTTCGAACGTAAAACCCCATCCCCGCAATCCCCCCCAAGCCCTGTGAGCGAAACCCAAGGGCAGTTCGCCTCACAACTTTGGTACCGGAACCAGTCCAATATCTGTCTCTCGCGAACGTTGCCTGACCCTGATCTCAATTCGCCTCCTCGCCTTGACGTCGCCGGCCTGTGCGCCGTCGGTGAGCCGGTCGCCAGGCAATATCAACTGGCCGCCGGACATTGGCAGGATGGTGAAGCCTTTCAGTTCCGGCATATCGCGCAGGATGCCTGTGACGGAGATCGCTCGCGCTAATCCAAGCCCGGCATTGTCGGCAGGATGGAGTGTGCCAATGTCCATCTTGCGCGCCAGTACGGGCTGAAGGCCTCTGTCCATATTCGATGAGTCACCGGACATCGCCTGCTCGTCCGTGTGGCCAATCACCTCAATGACGTCCACACCATAGGAAGTTGCAATTCCAGCAATGGTCTTCGACATCTGCCGCAACTTCGTTTTGAAGCCACCGGAAAGCTCCGCACTTCCAGTATCGAAATTATAGCCATCGAGCTCGCTAAGACTGATGATCGGTGGCCAATCGTGTGGCTTGTCAGCAGAGGCCTCGTTCCTTGCCTTCTTCAGTGCGTCAGCAAGATCCTTGGACGTCTTGCCCGTGCCAACGTAGCCGAGCTCGCGCAGAACCTTCATCTTCTCGATCATGGCTTTGGCCTGATCAACGTCGACGTCGTTGTCAGAGAGGACTTTGGCGGCCGGCGCGCTTTTCACCGCTTCCTCAAGGGTCAGTCCCACTTTTTTGATTGCCTCTGCGGCCTCTTTGGCCCGGACCAATTCACGCCATTCTTGATCTGGTACATTGCGTCGACTTGCAGGCTTGACCATGGCATTCAGCTGAGCCAGCAACCGCTTGTTTTCCTCGTCAAGCTTGCGAGCGTTCTCATTGAGGGACTGCGCAATCTTCTGCGCTGCCGCAGCCTCTTTCTTTGTCTTGGCGATGAGCGCGCCTGCAGCAAGCAAAAGGCAGAAAACGAGAAGCAGCATCGTCTCAGCCATCGTCAGGCCGAGTATCAGGCCGCGGCCATAGCCCTTGCGCTCAAACGTAATGGCTGTTCCGCTAACCTCACTCACCTGCCCCACCAACTTGCTCTCTTTGGCGGTTCACCCTTCTCCACCTCCGCCGGACTGCTTAACGATCGGAAGGTGTCGCCCTCCGTGTCATCCGAAACCTTGATTGGCGTCTCCACAGGGGAGGCAACAGTGGAAGGTGCCGCCACTCGCTCGACATCGTTCGCTATCGCATTGCTCAGAGGCTGGGGAGTGCGCACGGCCGGGAGGCTATGTTGTGTAAGGGTTGCGACGAGGCCGCGTGTTTCATTGCTGTGTTTCTGCATCACAGCCATGAACTCCTCAGTCAAACGCTGCTGCGCTTGGACAGTTTCTGCGGTCTTTTCTGCGGCCGCTGCCGCTCTCTCCACTCCAGTCGCCACCTTGATCACTGCGTCGGCAAGACCGGTCATCCGCGTTTGCTGCTCTTGCGAGGCTGTTTCGGTTTTTATCGCATATTGTGCGACAGCATTACCCAGGAGCTTGACCATCGGCGCCAGATCGTTCTTCAGCACCTCATCAGGAACAACCACCTTTTCCAGCTTGGCAGCCATATTGTCGGCTTGATTACCGAGCTTTCCAACAGAGTTGGACATCGAGCTGTTGGCTTTATCCAGCAAATCCGCTGCAGCTCCAACGCGGTTCGCTATCGAAGCAAACTGGGTTTCGACTTGCCCGAAATTGTGCTGCAACGCGTCACTGAGCTTGGCAGACGCCTCTTGGACAGGCTTGATCGATTCCATGGCAATATTGTCCAGGGCAGATCGAATGTGCTCCCCATTGCGTGCCGCTTGCTCGGCAATCTCTGCAAAGCCCTCTTCGAGCATTTGATGGCTGACACGACGAAAGTCGGCGAACTCCCTGGTTACGCTTTCCATCTCGGCTCTTACACGCCGTGTCATGTCGGCAAGTTCGTGCCTCGCCGTTCGCTCAATGTCCGCGGGATCGCGCCGCATCTGATTGTAGAAAACCCTCAGAGCAATACCGGTGATCGTCGACGTGATCGCGATGCCAAAATTTTGGACGATCGTGTCGGTTGAGCCTTCCGTTCCAAACTGAAACAGCGAGACCCCAAGGCTCGTCAGGGTGAACAGGAAGCCCATATAGTAGAGGTTATCGCCGGTCTGCTCGTCGTGCAGTTGTAGCTTTCCAGCAAAGATCGAAACCCCGAGATAGAAAAACATCAGGCAGGCCGGTGCTACCGCCGCGACGATCGGATTTACGCCTGAGAGTTTTGCAATGGCGATGAATACACACCCGCCGAGTGTCAATGCCGCGAAAACCACGACCGGCAGACGTGGATGATCCAGCAAAGGTTTGTCGTGCGCTCTCGCCATCAGTTTAACCCATCCAAGCCAACCAGCTTTTCGAACTCGCCGTGATGGTTCTGGACCCAATGTGTCCAGAACTCCGCGTGATCCAGGGTCTGAAATGGCTTCTTTGCCCGATCGATATAAAGAATTGTGATGCCCACCCCATCCAGCGACGTCCCATATGTGCGGTCGGCGGCGCTGTTGAGGTATTTTTGGTAATCCAGTCCCGATCGGTACTGCGAGTAAATCGTCGTATGCTCGATCATGTCAGAGGCGACCACCAATCGCTTGGGACTGCCCTGTTTGGCCAAGCTGCTATCGAAGAGCGACAGCTTGATTTTCTGAATTCCAGCCATGATCGGAGATTGGCTCGCGGAAGCCGCATTCGGGATTTCATCGGGAAGTTTGTTCAAAGGATCGCCGAAGGCGTTTTCCCACTTCTTTTGACGCCGCGCAGGATTGTTGGTCCAACTATCGACGGTCGACCCATCACCGGGATTGCATCCATCGAACATCACCGTCAGCTCACCAGGCGCCGAGCTCAGGGTATAAATCCTCACATACCCACCCGGCTCGACCTGCCCAATGGTCTTTCGGAACTCGTTCTTGAGATCAGCCATCGTCGTTGCCGAAATTGGATCAGTGGCGTCGATGAGGACGGCGGTCAGGCTGGAGGGTCCGTCCAATGGGCAATTCGTGTTGGCGTCGATATGGCCATTGCCAGACCTGGTCCACATCCAGCCGAAGCCGGCCAACATCGCAACGGATAGCACACCAAGGGCAATGGCCGCGGCAATGGTACCCGCATTGCCTTTCTTGCGTCTGCGGGTTCGCCTAGACATTCACGCTGTCCGGGTGAAGCTTATCAAGATCTCGGTACTGCTCAATTCCCCGTTCGCATTCCTGACCAATCAGACGAACCTGCTCGTTGAGTTCCTCCTGCGCCTGGCGAATTGATGCGCCAACATCTCCCTCATTCCACTCCCGCTCGCCGGTGACGTATGGCTTGATGCGATCAAGTTTGTAGGGCGTTCCGAAATGCTTGGGCGCCGGCTCGGTCCTCGCCTGGATGTTGGCTTCCCGATACATCGACAAAAGCTGATTGCAGGCTCGCTCCAATTGGTCTTGATGCTGCGCAAAAAGAGCCAGAAGCCTCGATCGATGATCGACAATCGCGCGGTGCTCGCGCCGGCGACTACCAAGCTGCTTGACGATTTCCTCCACTTTTTCGTTGTGGTCGTCGCGGACATCCTGCAGCTCTTCGATCAGTTCCTTCTTTCGATCGATGTAGTCATCGCGCCGTCGAACGAGCCGATTTTCAACGCCAGTGTAGCCTGGGTAAGGGTCGAGCACGAACCAGCCGTCGATAAAAGCGAAAAGCGAAAACATCAGGCCGATCGCAAACAGCAACCAGGACTTGATGTCCGTGAGACCCGCTGGATTGGCGAGCATATTACGGATGACCTCAGCGCCGGCGCCGTCAGCGAGCGAGCCGCTGACCTCACGGTAGTGCGCTAGCGCCAAGTTTATCGAAATCGCCAAGCCGATATAGAAAAGGATTGAAATGATCCCAACGAATTTTACGAAAAACGACCGATGGGTGACGAGACGAGCGCAGAAAACCGCCAGGAGCAAAGCCGCCCCGATGTTGATGAAAGAGAATGCCGCAGCCTCAAGGATGCCACCAAAAAATCCCTGCTCATTGCCCTTGGCCAGGAAGTTGCCGTTCATCGCTGTCTCGACCAGAAACAGAAATAGCAGAAGCGATAGCCGGAAAATGTGAGCGGCACCGTGCTGCACACGCGCGGCACGAACGAGACCGTGCTTCTCCTTAAACCATGCATGCTCTTTTTCGGCGTCGTTCAGGGCCCTTCTCAGGCCGTGAAGTTCATCGAGGCCCACGGCGACCGAGGCTTTGAAGTCCGAAACGCTAGCGGCATTCGTCTGACGGATTAGACCGAATTGTTCCTCGAAATCGAGGCCGGCAAGACGACCTCCAAGGAGTTGCAGGTTGTCCTCAAGAGTGTGATGCGCAGCCTTCTTCTCATCCTCAACGCGTTCCACGATGGCATGTTCGACATCGTCGAGATTCTTTGCCGTTTTCGGGGGTTGGTTCACCTCGCCGCGCTGCTTTCCGCGGTTAATGACATCCAGGTCGCCGTCGATCTTGGCAGGGTCCAGGCTGTTGAATAGCTGAGTGCTCGCCCGAAAATCGTGGTTGGATTCTCGCAGTGAGTCACGCAACTTATTTAGTTTTTCGAATTTAGAGCCCACGCACTCACAACCCCAACTTTACGCCCCCCGGCAGAGTGGTTTCTATGCATAGTAGAGCTAAAGGGCAACCGCACATTCACTTCTATCCACTTGCTAGTGCGGATCAGGCTCAATTGAGTTCCAACAAATGATCATGGCTGCTGATCAACTGGTTGATCGGCCGCGACTAGTCATGTCATGAGCCGTGCTGCGATGCTCTAAGGACAGAGTGCTACGAGCGGGTTCGCGACTGGGAAATTATCCACAGTCGTATACGTGTACTGGATCTCACCGCCCAGGCGAACGAAGGCAGATAGTTCCTCCGCACGACAGACATAGTTTTTGGTCATTTCATCGATCTTCTGGACATAGACCGGCCGCGAGACGCCAGCAGCCAACAATTTGGCGTCTACTTCCGCATCGGTCTGAGCCCAGGTGGCGTTGAAAACGATCCTTGGCCCGATTGCGATGATGCTCCGAACGGAGATGTTCGAACTGATCAGCATGGGCAATGCTGGAGCCATTTCGGTTTGCATTTTTTTTGCGTAGGCGCAGACGTCGGTCTTGGTGTACTTCGAGAGGCATTCATTTGCCGTCGCCACCCTTGGCCATGTCAGCAGGATCGCCAACGGGACGTGCATCAATCGCAATCCATCCAAAGTATTCTCCTCGCCCGATCTTGGCCTGCACAGAGGAGCATCTATCCTATTTGTGTTCACAGTGCCACGAGCAGCTTGTGCCCGACCGGCAATAGTGCTCTGTCTGAAATACTTTGGGAGGGCAATAAAATGAAAACAACATTTCTCGCGGCTATGGCCGCTGCAATAATCGCTTGCGCGACCGGCGCGTTTGCACACAGTGGCGGCACTGATGCCAACGGTTGCCATACCAACCATAAGACCGGCGCGTATCACTGTCACTGAAGGTCACGCCTTTCTGAGGGACACAAACATGCTGAAGAACATCATGTCAGCTCCGCTGGGCCTCCTCTTCATGCTGGGCGGGCCGATCACCTACGTGATGAATGTCGTCGACACATGGCAGGGCCATGCATCAGTGGTCGTAAAAATCCTGATTAACTTGAGCCTGGATGCGATGTTGGCGTTCATTTGGCCGATCACTTGGGCAATCTGGCTTTTCAAATATATGGCGGGCGCCGAAACTCCACTAACAACCGTGCTGGGCGTTTGAGGATCAAGTTTGCTGAAAATAATGCTTTTCGACGCCGGCCGGAACGGTCCGGTTGGTCTGCATCTGTGTAGCTATTGCCTCGCTGCTGGCGGTAGCGCCATGGCCGTACGGCTATTACCAATTCCTCCGCGTGGTGGTCTTTTTCGCCGGGATCTACTGCGGAGCCATGGTGTGGCGATCAGGCCCTGAAAATCGCACCCTGGCTTGGGCGCTGTTTGGAGCGGCAGCGATCTTCAACCCGTTCATGCCGGTTCATTTGCCGCGCGAGCTGTGGGCAATCTTCAACGTCGCAGCGGCTACTCTGTTCGGCTTTGTCGCATACCGGCACCGGAATTAAGCCGATAATCTGAGATGGCCAAGAGTGGACCTGAGACGCCGAAGGTCAAGGCGCGCCCGAGGGTCACCGTGTCACAGCCGTTGGCGCTTTATGCGGGAGATCTCCTCGAGCGGACGAAGGAGTACTTCGAGGCTTTCAACCATCTAGGCTCGGAGTCGGAAAAGGCGCATCTTTTTGCCCGTTATTTTCTATTTTCGCATGCCCTAGATGTGGAGCTTCAACAGGTTGTCCTCGATCAGGGCGAGGCGACTGATAGGCGTTTTTGACTTTAGGCTGCCATGTGGACGATGCCAATTGTATCTGTGCAGCCAGACAGGCAGTTCGGCGGCACGATG